>NC_014319.1:1800000-1954080 GCF_000196855.1 Leuconostoc gasicomitatum LMG 18811 | reverse complement strand
ATTAAAAAAATGACGTCTTGAACCGATCAACTTTTCTATATAAAGAAGAAGTAGCAAAGATTATTATAACAGTAAGAAATAGAGTTTTCCACAGGAGAGTTATAATTTTAGAGAATATCAACAGTTGTGGACAAAATAAAAAAAGGTTTGTGGATATAAGAACGAACATCTGTGCGAGTTATCCACAAACGAACAAGTTTATGAACATTCAAAAGTGGGTAAGGACAATATTTGAGGTTTGTTATAAACATTATCCACAATTTAACAATAACAAGCTGTGGATATGTGGATAACTTGTGAACAGCCCTGTTCCTAATGTTTCTATAAACGTAGTTACTGCACAGCCTTGTGTCTTGTTTTGGATAAGATTGTGAATAGTAAAGAAAAGGTTAAGGGCTTTAATACTTACCATCTTTTATAGACCTATCTTTGTTATACTTAAGGGTATGATTATACTATTTAACAAACCTTATAATGTTTTAACTAAATTCACGGATCCTGATGGTAGACCAACATTGGCTGATTATATTGATATCCCGCGTGTCTATGCTGCTGGTCGGTTAGACATGGACAGTGAGGGCTTATTGCTTTTAACAGATAGCGGTAAACTTAATCATGATTTAACTGATCCTGAAAATAAAGCCTATAAAACCTATGTTGTTCAAGTTGAGGGCATACCAACTAAAGCACAGTTGAAAGCACTAGAACAGGGCATTGAACTAAAAGATGGGATGACATTGCCAGCAAAAGTTAAACGTATCCCGTATCCAAAATGGTTGTGGGAAAGAGAAAAGCCGATTCGCGTACGTCAAAATCAACCTACCAGTTTTCTTCAAATTAAGATTAAAGAGGGGCGAAATCGTCAAGTTCGTCGTATGACTGCAGCAGTTGGAATACCAACGTTACGATTAATTAGAACGCATATTGATGCCTACCATATTGGCGATCTAAAACCTGGTATGTATCGCGTCATAAAATAAACTTATTTTTTGGTGCAAAGTGTTTTGAAACCGTTATAATGATAAAAGAAATAAAATATTAAATGAGGTGAGAGCATGGGACGTAAGTGGGAAAATATTAAAATGAAAAAGGCGCAGACAGACGGTGCTGCGGCCAAAGTTAATAGTAAGTATGGGATAGAAATTTATGTTGCTGCCAAGCAAGGGGGTAGTATTGACCCAGAAGCAAATTCAAATTTAAAGTTTGTCATTGATCGTGCCAAGCAAGCACAAGTACCAAAACATGTTATTGAACGCGCACTTGAGAAGGTAAGTGGTTCTGGTGATGAGACATTTATTGAAGGGCGTTATGAAGGATTTGGTCCCAATGGTTCATTAATTATTGTTGATACATTAACATCAAACGTTAATCGTACAGCGACAAACGTACGGACTGAATTTAATAAAAACGGTGGTACATATGGCGCAGCTGGATCAGTGAGTTATTTGTTTGATGAAACAGGCGTCATTGTTTTTGAGGGCAATGACGCAGATAGCATTTTAGAAACACTATTAGATGCTGACGTGGATGTTCGTGATGCAGAGCAACAAGATGACCAAATTGTTGTGTATACTGAACCAAGTGACTTACATAGGACCATTGAAGTGCTACGTCAAAGTGGCGTGTCAGAATTTTCAACGACAGAGATATCAATGTTACCACAAGCAGAAATGGCGCTTGAGGGGGATGACTTAGCAACATTTGAAAAATTGATTGATGTCCTTGAATCAGATGAAGATGTCCAAACAGTACATCATAACGTTGCATTGTAATAAATAGACAAACAAAATACGTGAGCACCTAATTTTTTAGATGCTCACGTATTTCTGTCTGTCAATAAAAAACCTGATTGGGGAAGGTTAAATTATGTACAAAAAGCTTAAACAAGTATTTATATTGATTGCAATTATTTTGGTTACAATCATTAGCGTGCGTTTTGTCAAAACTTACCAGAGTGAGATGTTCGGTGGGAACCGAGAAGTCATTGCAGTTAATCAAGCCACATTGAATTTACAAGATGACTTGCAAAAAATTGCTAAAGCAAAACAGGTACTCATTGCCAAGCAAATTGTGGTGACGCCTAAAAACAAAACTGGTCAACTAATTAATACATATCAAAAAATTGGCACTGGTCAATTACCTAAAAATTTACCAGAGCAAACCCATACGGCGTTGATAAAAAAAAGTCCGGATACAGTGGTTTATGTCATTATCGGAAAAAATTTGTCAGCAGAACAATTAGTTAATTTACTCAACAAAACAGGTAATAATACCCAAGTTTTTAAAACAAATCAACAGCTGATTGTTTTAAAACAATTGGTACTTGTACCACAAACACTACTAGCCATTATTGTGCTGATATTTAGCTTTATTGCTTTGTTACTGGCTGATTATATTGCTGCCTTTAAAAAAATTGGTATTTTAAGATTAGCAGGGGAGAGCACAAGCCACTTTGTGTGGAAAAATACATATCATGATCTTGTCACTGTATTAATGACTGTAGGCGTTACAATGGTTGGCGCGATGGCATATTTGAGTTGGCAATCATTAGTTATGCCTATTTTTATTGAAATTTTATTAGTGAGCGTAGGATTCTTTATTGCTTTAATTGTTCTAGCGATTGCTTTCGTGGCAAGTACCTTCTCGGTATTAATGACAAGGCAACCAATTAATTTACTGATTAAAGGAAAAATGCCAATTCGTGGGTTCACAGCTGTCATTGTGACGCTACAACTACTGACAATCTTAGCGGCTATCTATGCGGTTTCTACAGTCGCTACTGCACAGCAAAGTGTGACACAGGTGAAGCAAGGGCAACAAGAATGGCGAAAGAATAGTCAATATTATGGTCTGACTGCCATTCAAGGTGAAGCAAGCGGGAAAGATTGGCAAGGTTTTTATCAAGCGTTACTTCGGGATCCAAATAATCTATTGATTGCGAATAATTTTGATTCTATATATGCATCAGAATACGGGACGAATGGGAAAGCGGCCATAAAAAATACCAATGGTTATTTACCAACTGCGTTTGCTGATGAAAATATGCTCTTTGTATCGCAAAGCTTTTTGAAAAAAGCGCATATTCAGATTTCGTCAACTTTGAATCAGCGACTAGCAGATTTGAAACAAGGTCAATATGGCTTGTTGATACCAGAAAGTCAAAAACAGAAACAAAATCAGCTAACTAGCATTTGGGGGAACTATTTTCAGCCGTCAAAAGTAGATATTAAGGCGGGTAATGGCATCAAAATGCAACAATTATCTGGTCTTTATCATCCTACTCACGCTAATATCTTTGCTTATCCGGTCTATAGTGCTGGGGGGGTGATATCTTCTAACCAAATCTATGCAAAGAATCCAATCATCGTGGTATTTGGCAGTCAGACATTTGATGAAAAGCATATTGGTCGATTGAATCAATACATTTATCAGACTTTAATCACTAATGTTAGTCGGACAAAACAGTTAGTAAAAAAATATCATCTCGAATTAAGCATTGGTGCGTTTGCAAATGGTTACGAAGAGGCTAATCAGCGACTACATACGATGCAAACAAAGCAAACATTTTTGATTGGTAGCACAATTGTTGCTATTATCAGTTCAATTCTGTTAACTTATGTTTTGAATGTGATTTATTTTTATCAAAATCGTCGTAAATTTGTGATTGAACGTCTGTCAGGGATGAAAGCACAACAAATTCATGCGACTTACTTAAAAGTCATTGTTGCTAGCTCAGGTTTATTGGCACTTTTAGTTTGGCTCATGCATTTGCCATTGGTTAGTTTTTTGGTACCTGTCATTTATCTATTACTTAGTGGTTTGATTTTTGTATGGCAGGCTAATCAAGCTAAAGAACAACAAGTTCAGTATTTGAAAGGGGAGTAAAATGATTGAATTAAAAAATATTCATAAACAATTCGATGAGAAAGTGATCTTAGATGATTTTTCATACCAGTTTGAAAATGGCCAGTCGTATGCATTGACAGGCATGTCAGGTAGTGGCAAAACAACATTACTTAATATGATTGGCAAGATAGAGAAGCCAGACACTGGTGACGTGCTGATCGATCAGAAGCAGTTGCGCAAGATTCCAGAACAAGTCTATTTTCAAAACTATGCTGGTTATCTGTTTCAAAATTATGGTCTGATTGATAATGAAACGATTGAACAAAATTTAACTTTGGCATTTGTAGGTAAACATATCAAAAAGGCTGAGCAAAAGTCGCAGATGCTGGCCGCACTCAAACAAGTAAATTTGACCTTAGATCTGTCTCGGAAAGTGTATTCACTATCAGGTGGTGAAGCGCAACGTGTAGCGATTGCTAAAATTATTTTAAAAAAACCGATGATTATCTTGGCCGACGAACCAACAGCGGCATTGGATGAAAAGAATGGGCAAGAAGTTGTTGACTTGATGAAGCAGTTAGTTACAGATGATACAATTTTAATTGTGGCAACACATAACCCAATGGTTTGGGAACAATTAAATCAACGCGTGAAACTTGATTGAATAAGGAGAAAATGATGAAATTTGGATTATTTAGTATTGGATTGCAAGTTTTCGTAGCTTTGGTATCTATTTTTACTATGATGACACAAACGTATTTGCGGCAACCAGTAAAATTATTTTTGTGGCTGTTTCTACTTATCGCAGTGACTTCAATTATCATTGATGTGGTTAATTTGAAAAAAACGAATGTGTGAGTGGATCGCACCGCGACATTCATTGACTAACTATTGTCCTTCATCATGATAAGGGGTACAATGTTAGTATTGCATTTACTAAAAAATTTTTAGACATAAAAACAGATGAATTTCCTTGCTTACATAGTTGATTCATGTTATGATTAAAATCGAATTGCAAAGTTTTTGCAGGTAAAAAATCGCGAATGGAGGTGAACACACATGAAGCGTACATACCAACCAAAGAAGCGTCATCGTGAACGCGTACACGGATTCCGTAAGCGCATGAGCACAAGCAACGGTCGTAAAGTTTTGGCTCGCCGTCGTGCAAAGGGCCGCAAGGTTCTATCAGCCTAACAAGGTCGCTGCTATGCAGTGGCTTTTTTATTTAATAAAAGACCATATAATAGATAGCTACTATAAAGGCAGCAGCATATTATGTGACTGAGTAACAGGTGACCAACACCAACATATCAAATCCTCAAGAGAGACTAAATCAAATGAGAAAAACTTTTCGAATTAAAAAACCAACCGACTTTCAACTTGTTTTTAATAAACATCGGTCGGTTGCCAATAAATATTTTATTGTGTATCAGTTAGGTAAAAGCGATCAGAAGCATTTTCGACTAGGAATTTCTGTTAGTAAAAAAGTTGGTAAAGCGCATGATCGTGTTTGGGTAAAGCGTCGTATTCGCCAAAGTATTTTGGAATTAAAACCACAATTGCCTAACGAACTTGATATATTGGTGATTGCACGACCAGCAGTAGCAAAGCAAAGTCAAAAATTCATCAAAGAACAAATCGTGCATGTGCTGAAATTAGCTAATATCCTGAAAGTGGAAGAAGAATGAAACGTTTTACAAACATTTTAAAAAAAATCGGTCCGTTACCGCTTATTCTGGCTGTCATCGCGTTAATTATTATCATTATTGCTGGTACAAGCTTTAGCGGTCATGTGGCCTCACATAGTTTATGGAGTGCCGTGGTAGCGGCGTTTACCTCTGCTATATTAGGGGCTTCGGCATGGTTTGGTAATAACTATGGCATGGGAATCATTGTTTTTACAATTTTAATTCGTTTTTTGATTTTGCCATTAATGGTTTATCAAATTCAATCAATGATGAAGATGCAAATTGTACAACCAGCGCTCAAGGCGTTGCAGTCTAAGTACCCAGGGAAAGACACTGAAAGTCGTCAGTTGATGATGGCTGAACAGCAAGCCCTGTATAAGGATGCTGGTGTAAATCCATTTGCATCAATGTTACCTCTAATTGTGCAAATGCCAGTATTGATTGCGTTGTATCAATCAATTTACAATTCACAAGTTTTGAGATCAGGTAAATTTTTATGGCTACAATTAGGAAATAATGATCCTTACTATATTTTGCCAATCTTAGCAGCACTTTTCACATTTGCTTCATCGTGGTTATCAACGCAAGCCACACCAGAGCAAAACGGGATGACCAAGGCAATGCCGTATATTTTCCCCGTCGTGATTTTTTTCTCTGCAATTGCTGTACCAAGTGCGTTATCATTGTACTGGGTAGTCGGAAACTTGTTTCAAACCATTCAAACATTTTTCTTACAAAATCCCTTTAAAATACGACGTCAACGTGAATTAGAATTGCAAAAAGAGCGTGATATGAAGCGTAAAATTAAAAAAGCAAAGCGTAGTACCAAACGTTAATGTATTCGTGCTGTGTTGCCGGTCAGGCAACACAGCTTTTTTATTGTTTAAAAGTACCAAACAAAAAAATTGAAAAATGGCAGTATAATGTTATTCTGAAATAAGAAATATAAAGATAATGGAGATTTTGAGATGGGGAAGCAGAGATTAAGTAAACATTGGTTCTCAGTTATTTTAGTTGTGGTATTATTTTTATTTAATGACTTGTCATCACAGATTATTGACACAATTCAATCTTATCAGCCAAGTGCATATAGCATTGCGACTGGGAGTGTAGGCAAATTATTAACCTATCTGAGTAATAATTGGCTGACTTACGGGCTGACGTTAATTGGTTACTTTTTTGTTTGGATGATGCTAATAGTAATCGTTGTTACGGGCATGTTGCTAACATGGGGTCTAGCAAGTAGACAACATTTTTTGATTGGTTTAAAATCGTTACAAATTCATCTCGCTGTTTTTGTTATGATATTGTTATTTATACCCTTAAATCAAGTTGGTTTTAAATTTCCAATTGCTTATTATCTGACAATTCCAAAGACATTTATTGATCCTATCATGACGCCGGTTATGTGGGTCTTAATTGGTTTGGTTAATATTGGGTTATTATTGCTGGCGTATCGATTAAGATTGGTACCTTATTTTGCGATAACAACACGTCAAAATTTGAAGATTAATGTGACACATAGTTGGCAACAAACAAAGTTTCAGACCGGACAGTTTCTTTTAACAATTGGAAAGTATGCGTTAATGACAATTGCTGTTATCGGTGGATTCTTTTGGTTACAACGATTGTTTGATCAAGTCCTAAATACTGGCTTGAATCGCAGCATGGTAAATATATTGATTGCCATTGCGATTGGTTATTTTTACTTTGTTACAAGCCAAGTATTGTTACTTTTCATCACTAAAGATCAACAAATTGCTCATACGCGATTACAAGATAAAAAATTATATTTGAGAATAATACAAGTTATTATTATCGGCTTAGTTGGTGCATCTAGTAGTTTACTGTCAGGCAAATTTATTAGTCATCCCATTAAAAACTATGTTGTGATTGCACACAAAGGTGTGTCATCAGAAAGTGATGCCTCAAATACGATTATTAGTCTAAATAAGGTTTCTAAAACAAAACCGGACTATGTAGAAATAGATATTCAAGCAACAAGCGATGGTGTTTATGTTTTAAGTCATGATGCTAAAATTAAAGCTAAAAATGGTAAAACTTATCAAATTAACGAGACGCCTTGGCATATTTTAAAAAAATTACGTTACGAAGAGAATGGAAAGATCATTACTGCAACGCCATTTATTGCGTATATTAAACGCGCAAATCAATTAAATCAGAAATTGCTTGTTGAACTAAAAATCAACACAACCATTACAACAGCACAGCTCGTTCATTTTCAAAAAAAGTATGGGGCATATCTAACAGAAAATCGTGCGCAGTTGCAGTCAATGAATCAAAATGCAATTAAGCGGTTGGCAAAATACTCTGATAGACCAATAGGTTTGCTGTCGCCAGTTGTTAATAGTGTTAATAATGCAAAGTTTAATACTTTTTATGCTATGGAATATTCCAACGTGAATACTAATATTGCACGCCAAGTAATAAAAAAACATAAAACACTGTATGTGTGGACTTTAAATAAGGAGGCAGATATCAATAGTAACTACGCATTAGGGGTTCAAGGATATATTACAGATTATCCAAAGGAAACACGTGAAATTTTGCAGAAATTATCACGACACGCAGTCTATGCTGATGCAATGTGGTATATTGTGATGCTACAAAAGACGGCTGTTTAGTATTGGTTTTTAGTCATATAGTAAAACTGGTATAATATACTCTGATATGTTGAAGTGATGTTGATGCCACTATATTGAAAAAGTAACATTTAATGATGTGTGATGATAATAGAGTGAGGGAAAGAAACCATTAATGACTAAGCAGAAAATTGCTGCGCGAAGTAACAACTTAATTCTGCGTGACATGCAAGCAGAAGACTCTGAGGCACTTGCGCGCATTTATTTAGATACGCGTGTCACTAATTTTCCTTGGGTTAGATCACCAAAATTATCTGATTTTGATTTAGCCAGTTCGGGTGAAAAAATAACAGTTGCTGTATTTGATCATGAGATTGTCGGCTTTTCATCGTTATCAGAATGGGATAGTTTTTTACATTTATTATTTATCAAAGAAGGCTGGCAACGACAAGGCATTGGTGCTGTGTTACTAAAAAAGGCACGTGAGATGGTCAAAGAACCACTTGAATTGAAAGTCGTAACTGCTAATGTCAGCGCGCAACGCTTCTACGAACGTGAAGGTTTTAAAGTGGTTGCGCATTCAATTTTATCAAATCCAATGAATGTGACGTATAGAGATGATCGAAACAGTTAGAAAATATAATAACTTTACTTGGTACCACGTGTCCAATTTAACGACAGAGGACAATCAAATATTAGTGAGTGAGCATCAACTAACAAATGAAATTATTGGGTATGCTGTTGATCACAATGAGGCGGTACGCATGGAATATGACAATGAAGCTGATGAGTCTTTAATGGTAATTGATGTTATTTCATATCATGAAAGTACTGTTGAAACGCGGCCCATCGGTATTTTGTTTGCGCATGGCGATTTATATACGTTTTCGCATTCAGTGACAGATTATATTCAAGCTGTGTTATTAGATCCTAAAAATCGACAAAAACGTGAGAATGATAATGAAATTAGTGCAATTGATTTTGTAATGACGGGGTTGTATTCACTAATGACACGGTATGTGGCTCAAGTATCAGAAATCAATCGTAAGCGTCGTGTGATTCAAACACAATTGGGACGCCATAAACGCACCACAAAGCAAATGAATGATTTATTACGATTACAAACGCAAACCATCTATATTCAAAATTCGCTAGCGAACAACCATGTGATGCTTGATGCGTTTAAGCAAGATTTTAAAACAGAAGTTGCACACTTTGAAGTCGAACACATTGATGATGTACGTGTTGAAGTTGGTCAAGCCGAGCACATGGCAGATTTAGCGATGGCTGTTATCAATTCAGTTTCAGATGCCTACGGTAATTTAAGTAATCGTGATTTGAACTGGACAATGAAAGTGCTAACAGTTTATTCAATTGTACTAACAGTCCCTACAATCGTCAGTGGCTTTTATGGAGAGAATGTCAAGTGGTTACCATTTGCAACATCACAAGATGGTTGGTGGATATCGATTGTTATAACACTGCTCTTAATGGCGATAGTTAGCTTAGTATTAGCATTGAGTGGATTTTTCAGAAGATAAAATAATAAAAAGGTAGTTTATGAAATTATTAGAGAATCGTATCCGTCAAGATGGTCGTATCTTGGGGACAGAAATATTAAAAGTTGATAGCTTTTTGAATCATCAAATTGATCCTGAATTGATGGCGGCCATTGGTAAAGAATTTGCACGATTGTTTGCTGATAAAAAGATTGATAAAATAGTAACCGTCGAGTCATCAGGTATTGCCCCTGCCGTTTTTACTGGACTGTCATTACATGTACCAGTGGTATTTGCACGGAAAAATAAGTCATTGACGCTGCCAGATGATGTGTGGATGGCAGATGTCTATTCTTTTACAAAAGAAGTCACTAATCATATCATGATTGATCATCGCTTTTTGGCGGCGGGCGAACATATTCTACTGATTGATGATTTTTTGGCTAATGGACAAGCAATTGAAGGATTACTATCGATTACGCAACAAGCTGAAGCAGAGGTTGTTGGTGTTGGCATTGTTATTGAAAAGACGTTTCAAAAAGGTCGACAATTGCTAGATGAGCTTGGGGTCGAAGTTAAAAGTTTAGCGCGCATTAAGTCGTTTGATGACGGCAAAATATCTTTTTTATCTTAAAATTGATGTTCCACGTGGAACAGCGTAAAACAAAAAGAGGGACTATTCTAGCAGTAAAACATATTGCGAGAATGGTGCCTCTTTTGAATACCTAGAATTTAAGTAATAAGTTATAAATATTTTGGTACAGCTCTTCAGTGGTAATAGGTAAGTCATGTGAAATGAAGTCCATAATCAAACCCATGATGCCTGAAACAATAAAATTGATTTCAATTTTATCAGGCATATTATTAGATAGATCTGTTTCAAGGATTAGTACTTTTTGGATAAATGTTTTTTTAACTTTTTTAAAGACAATGGTGCCAATCTGTTGCTGATTTAGCAACACATCAACAGTTGTTTGATGTGTTGCAATGTAGGAAACGAGTTGATACCTAATTGTGTTTTATTTTGTCTGCGATTCATAATGCCGTTTCCTCAATAAAAGATAATTTTTTGCTTAATCAACAGATATGTCATATGTGTTGATTGTAACATCTTCTTTCAGTCGATAGACTATATAGTAAGCTTGTAATTAAATATGAGTAATAAAAGGAGCCCTTATGAATTTTAGACACGCAGTTATACCAGAAATAAAACAGTTATCAGAACTTGCTGCTAGAGCATTTAATGATTACGCATTGTATCAAAAAACAATTAGACAGACTTTTCATCATGAGGCTGCTTATCAGCAATTTATTCAAAGATTGCATGATGTTCATTTAGCTACAAACGTGCATCAACAAAAAGTATTCGTATTGGAAGAAGGAAATAAAATTTTGTCAATTGTGATTTTAGAGGCCGACACATTACCAAAAACGACCACTTGGCAATATCTAAAAAATGGTGGTTTAAAAATGTTGCCTTATTTCTTTCATCATAATTTAGCACAATTTTTGGTAATGCTTGATGAAGCAGAAAAATTGCCACAACAGCAGTCACAAGCCAACTGGCACGTGAACTTATTAGCAGTTAGTCCTGATAATCAAGGCCGACACATTGGGTCACGCACATTAACAGATTTTGTTATTCCTTATATTAAATCGAAAGGGGCACAAAGCCTATCCCTTATTACTAATACACAACGTAATGTCACTTTCTATCAAAAAAACAATTTTAAAATAACCGATGAACGTATACTTAATTTTAAAGGTCAGCAAGTTAAAAATTGGTCTCTTGTGCAAATGTTGACAGATTAAACAAAGGTATAAGATTTTCTGAGTTAATACCTACAAAAATGATGCTTAGAATTGGTATAATGGAATTAATGATTATAATGAACTAGAATAGGCATTAATAATATGCTATTAATCCAATAATACATGCATGAGAGTGCCGGTACATAAGAGGTAAAATATGAATTTGCACATTATTCCAGATTGGCACGCATACAGTTTGACTTTACCAGAGTTTAACGATTCGGTTCATCAAACACAGCTTTTTTTGTCACAAGGTCAGTCTGTTGAACTTATACTAGTGGATTACTTACCTAAATTACGTCAAATTTTATCAGAAAAAGAAATTGAAGGTGCTGAAACTTGGTCAGTCTATGACGTATTGCAACAAATTGCCTTAAAAGAGGCCAAACCATTAGCCTTATCTGATTTTTCTTGGCCTGAAAATAGCCAATTTATTTATATGACTGATTGTATTGATATTCAAGTTTCGGGGAAACGTTTTGCCACGATAAGACTTGAATATCCAACATGGACACGCTTTGAAAAAGTGGATTTGTGGACAGATGATATACGAACACAGGAGCTTTTGATTGACGATCGTGGTTTTATTTCTCGCGTGACAACATTTGATGATAGCGAGAAAGTTTTACGTCGAGACTATTTGACACCCAGCGGAAACGTTGCAATCCAAGAAGACGATACAACAGGAATTGTGACAACGCAACAAACATGGACCACACAGACAACATTTACGAATATGTCTGAACTTATTGCAGCAGCATTAACGTATCATTTGCAAACGGTACCAGAAAACGAGTATCTGATTTTTGCACAAAGTCAGAGAACTGCTTTTTTCATTGACAAAGTGGCACCAAAGCAACCAACCATTCTAAGCTATCAAACTGAGCGCACAAACGAACAACTTGCCAAAAATCTTTTGTTACAAATGTCTGATACAATTAATTTTTCTGTGACGGATACAGGAGAACAATATGGCAAAATTGCAACACAGTTGGAGCATGCAGAAACGCTGGCTATTATTCCACCATACGTTGCAACTCAGCAAGTGAATCGTCCTGCAATACAGCCTTTTTCGACTATTTATTGGCAAGCAGCAACAATAACGCCAACTGCCTTTGATGCAGTAAGTACCGTGCTAGCAAATCATCCAAATATCTTGGTTTTGATTGAAACGACGCAATCGCATGCGACGTTTGATGCATTGATTGACAAAAATAGCCAGACAGCAGCCAACGCCCACGGAATCGTGGATAATGACAGTCAAATGGCCTATAAAACACGTTTCCAATTTTTAACACCTCAAAGTGAAGTGCAGCGCACACGTTACATGGCTCATACACGTGTCTTATTAGATCTCAATAAGATGCCAGATCAATTTTTACAAACTAAAGCGCTTAGTTTTGGTGTACCACAAATTAATATCATACAGACAGATTATGTGATACCAAATAAAAATGGTCAAATCTTATCAGATCAGTCAGAACTTATTAACGCTTTGAATTTTTATTTAGATGATAAGCATCATTTGACGGCGCTACAAGAAACGACCCACCAAATGGTTGCAGATTTTAACGACGACATAGTTTGGATTAAATGGCAACAAATTTTTAATAAGATTAAGCAAAGGAACGCATAAATGGCAGATATTTCAGTGCTTCAAATTGGGGCCGATGATTGGACAGCAGATATTGATACTACAGGTATCGACTGGCAATATACGACAATTCTTGATTTACCCACACGGCTAGCGTTGCAAAAAGATCCGTATATTTTAGAACAAACCTACGTTGTGTTGACTGATGCTACGCTGTCAAGTACATTGTTATCAGGTCAAATCAGTGCGTGGCCTGCACTACGAACAATTTACTTTGCAAAAAAAATGACACCGGAATTTCAAGAGGTTTTGGATGAACGGCGCGCTTTTTGCATACCAAATAGGACGCCGGAGGCAGTTCAGAAACGTATTCAAGAGGATTTTAATTTTGATCAAATAGGATTTTCAACACGTTTTAGTGAACAACAGTTTATACCAATGCCGCATACAGGCATACATTTTAAACGAGAAGGGCGTTTTTCGGCACAATTTAGTGGTGATTTTGGTACAACGTGGCAACAAATTGGCACGTTGAATACATTTGTTGGGGACTTGATGCCACGTGTTGAAAACATGATTTGGTTGGATTATGAACAGACAGACACAGTGTCTGTCCAATTACAATTTGTTTTCTACAAAGATAATCATATGCAAACAGTTCAGACGATCACTGGTGATGAGTTGAGACAGCAACATCCAATTGGTGGTATAGAGGATTATCAAGATTATCAAATCTTAATTTTTGCCAAAGGGACAGGGCAGTTAGATCTTCATGTGTTACATCAACGACGCTCGCGACATTTGTTAGGGACCTTGTTACCAGGGGATGAGTGGCAAATGACTGATGAGCATGAAGAAGTGTTGAGTTATTTTAACCCTGGTGACCGTCAGGCACCACTAATTGTTAATTTTTCTGGCATTCGGTTACATGTAGATGGCTTTGAAATGCGGGGGCCATTCAATGAACTTGGGACCCCGTATTTACTTTTTTCAGATGTTAGAATGCAAGGCGGGGCGTTTCATATTGGATCAGAAATGTATGAACAAAAAGTTGTTGAAATCATTAAAAAAGCCATGAAGACACTCCATTTAGAACCCAAAGATGTCATTTTAACAGGCTATTCAATGGGCAGTTTTCCAGCAATGTACTATGCAGCTGATATTAAACCACATGCCATCGTTGTAGCTAAACCACTGATTAGTTTGGGTACATTGACAGGAAAGTCTGAGTTTCCTAGGGAAGTGAACCAAGATTGGACGCTAGATGTGCGGCGCTTTTTGGCAGGACGGATGCACCCAGATGATACTGACATGTTAGATAATATTTTGTGGCAGCATATTGAAAATGTTGATTGGTCTAAAATAGCGGTTGCATTATTTACACTCAAACAAGATGAGTATGATGGGCAAAGTTTGCCACGTTTACTAGCGTTTTTTGAAGAGAATAAGACACATTTAATACATATACAAGAAGAGGGGACACATACGGCCAAAATCCCCGAAATGATAACGTTTATGAAAACACATCTGGCCAAATTAAAAGATAGTATGCGCAGGGAGGATCGGTAATCGTTATGCAATATCAGATATATTGGACACCACAAACACAATTATTTGAATTACAAGGGGCGACAATCGATTTTCGAGCATTAAATGATGTGTATTATGAGCATTATTTTTTGCCAAGTGGGCGTGTGATCGCTACTTGGCGATCTAATCAGCATTTTCAACGCGAAAAAAAGGTCTCGGATTTACCGCAACTATTACGTGGTGTCACCTATACAATTGAACGAAGCATTGACAACAGTGAGCGCATGTTTGCCTATTTGATTGTCACATTCTATGATGAACAGTATCAGAAATTAGTAACGAATAGTCAAAATGCCGATAAAATAACAGTGACGGTGCCAGAAAATTATGCCTTTTATACCATTGATTTGGTGTCTGCTGGTAATGGGCATTTTGTCTTTCATGACTTTGTTATTCGCCAACAAAAAAAAGGGGTGCTGCGAGATAATGATTTGATTGTAGCGCCTAAATTATACGCTTATCTTCAAGTACCAGAAAAAATAACGACAAAAACCTTGCGCGTTGTTTTTTCGGAACCTGAAAAAATGATGACTGATTACATGACAGACTGGATAAATGAGACGCAACAAGCTGTACAGTACCTAACGAGTAGTGATATTGATGCTGGCTTTTATCGTAATCACGAGCCTGATTTGATAGCGACTGTTAAGAATGCACGTAAACAGGTGCATGCAAACAAGATTGAATTTGTAGGGTATGGTCCGATATCAAGTTATGCAGCATTGTATTATCAGCAACAAATTAAAGGGAGTTTGGCAATTATTAGTGAGGATGTTATTCTTTCGCCAAGTTCAGAATTGAAAATTGTACGTACAGTTGATAACGTACAATATCTGGGAAATCCTATTGTGGCAAATCATCAGGTAGCGTTAGTCATCCCGCACCCTAGATATGAGCGTTTGAGTATGTTGAGTTACGAGACGCCAACACCAAAAGAATTACGGCGGCAACAGGCATATGATGCTGCCCATCCTAAAAAGAATACATTGTCAAAGTTTTTTACAAAAAATAAAAATAACACGCATTAACGTGTTATTTTTTTAAAATTTGGTTTTTAATTGTAACTGTACTCGTACTTGTGAGCATATCTGTGCTTTTTTCATGGATAGACACAGACCAAACTTGTAATGAATGGCCGATGTTTACAGGTGTGGCAGTTGCGACTAAAATACCTTGCGTAACCGCTTTTAGATGATTGGTGTGGATAGACACACCAACTGGCACAAGATTGTCAGGGAGGCATTCGTTGGCACCAAGAGATGCAGCGGTTTCAGCAAGTAATGCGTTAATACCACCGTGAACAATACCATATGGCTGCATGAGCTTTTCACTGACGCGTACTTCAACAATTGTTTTTTCTGCCGATAATAAAGTGGTTTTTAACCCTAAAAGTTCTATAATATTCATAAGAACAAAATCCCCTTTCTGAATGGAGTATAACATATGACAACTTGGAACACTGTAAAAGTCTATAAAGAAATTTTATTTGAAACAAATACTGATGGTAAAAATCCCGGTAAGATTGTTAAGATCACGATGAATGATATTGCAACACATAATGCATTTACACCTGGCATGGTGTCTGAAATGATTGATGCGTTCACCATTGCACGTGATGATGCCAAAATTGGGGTCATTATTATGACGGGTGCCGGGGATCAAGCCTTTTCATCAGGTGGTAATCAGAAAGTTCGTGGTAATGGTGGTTATGTTGGTGTTGATGGTATACCACGATTAAATGTTTTAGATTTACAACGATTAATGAGAATTATACCCAAACCAATTATTGCAATGGTAAAAGGTTGGTCTGTTGGTGGGGGGAATGTCTTACAATTGGTGGCTGATTTGACCATAGCTGCTGATAATGCCAAGTTTGGTCAAACTGGACCTATGGTTGGTTCATTTGACGCAGGATATGGCTCTGGATACCTTGCCCGGGTTATTGGACACAAGCGTGCTAAGGAAGTGTGGTTTTTAAACCATTTCTATACTGCTGATGAAGCCTATCAAATGAACTGGATTAATAAAGTTGTACCATTGGCTGACGTAGAAGCTGCCACCATTGAATGGTCAGATGAGTTATTAACGAAGTCACCTACGGCGTTAAGATTTATCAAAGCAGCTATGAATGCAGACACAGATGGTTTGGCCGGTTTGCAACAGTTTGCTGGTGATGCAACGATGCTTTATTACACATCAGATGAGGCTAAAGAAGGCCGTGATTCATTTAAAGAAAAACGAGATCCTAATTTCGATCAATTTCCTAAATTCCCTTAAAACACCAGTTAGGTGTTTTTTTATTATCAAATAATGAGTTTAAAATGATATAAATTTGACAAAAACAATAAAAAAATGCACAATAACACATAAGAGGATTGGCTATGAAACTTAAAATTGCGATAGCACAAATTGATATTGCCTTAGGAGATCCTAAACATAATCAGAAAACAGTAGCCTATTATGCTGAAAAAGCTGCTGAGGTCAATGCTGACGTGTTAGTATACCCAGAAATGTGGAATACAGGGTACGCATTGACAGAGCTAACTAATTTGGCTGATACTAATGGCCAAGACAGTCAGCTATTACTTAGCAAATTAGCTAAGAAATACCATCTTAATATTGTTGGCGGTTCTGTAGCAACACAACAGAACCATAAATTTTATAACACGATGTTTGTTTTTGATGCATCAGGCCAAAAGGTTTCTGAATATAATAAATTACATCTTTTTGGGCTAATGAATGAGGAAAAATATGTGTCGGCTGGCAGCATGATAAATACTTTTGACTTAGCAGGTATTAAATCTGCAGCGGCAATTTGCTATGATATTCGTTTTCCAGAATGGTTGCGTACTATGATGTCAGTTGGGCCCCAAGAAATCTTGTATGTGGCTGCTGAATGGCCCATTCAGCGCATTGAACAATGGCAAATCATGTTACAAGCACGTGCAATTGAAAATCAGACTTTTGTTGTTGCAGCCAATCGCGTTGGTCGAGATAAAAATAATGTGTTTGGTGGTCGCTCGTTGATTATTGATCCTTTGGGTCGTGTTATCCAGCAGGCCGGGGATACACAAGAAACATTGTTAATTAGTACTATTGATACTGATGATGAGAAAATGGTTCGCGGTCAAATACCAGTTTTTGATGATCGACGACCAGAGTTATATTATTAGGAGAAGTTATGCAATTTGAAGAATCAAATTTACTAAAAACATTACCTAAACAGTTTTTCGCATCACTCGTTGCCAAAGTAAATGCTAAAATTGCAGCAGGTGCAGATGTTATTAATTTAGGACAGGGTAATCCAGACTTGCCAACGCCTGATTATATTGTCAAAGCTATGCAAAACGCGACAGCTAAGGCTGCTGATCATAAATACTCATTATTCCGAGGCGAATTACGATTTAAAGAAGCAATTGCTCAGTTTTACTTAACTGAGTATGGTGTGACCATTGATCCCAAAACAGAAGTGGCTATTTTAGCAGGTAGTAAAATTGGTTTAGTTGAGCTACCTTGGGCACTGATGAATCCTGGGGATACGCTCTTGTTACCAGATCCAGGTTACCCAGATTATTTGTCTGGCGCCGCTTTAGGTCGTGTGAATTACGAAACAGTACCACTTAAGCGTGAAAATGATTTTCTAATAGACTATTCAGCAATCCCAGTGACAACAGCAAAAAAAGCTAAGTTTCTTTACATGAATTATCCTAATAATCCAACAGGTGCCATTGCTACATCTAATTTTTATGAACAAACAGTTGCATTTGCGAACCATAATACTGTTGGTATTGTGTCAGATTTTGCCTATGGCGCGATTGGTTTTGATGGTCATAAACCACTTTCTTTTTTGCAAACACCAGGGTCCAAAGATGTTGGTATTGAAACCTATACGCTTTCGAAAACATTTAACATGGCAGGTTGGCGTGTTGGTTTTGCGGTCGGGAATGCAGATATGATAGAAGCGATTAACCTGATTCAAGACCATCTCTTTGTCTCAATATTTCCAGCAATACAAGATGCAGCAATTGAAGCATTAAGCAATACAGAGGCACGTCAAAATGCTGTTAAGTCATTACAGAAAACATACGAAAGGCGACGAAATGCCTTTATTTCAGCTGTACGCGAATTCAATTGGGAACCTTATGTGTCTAAGGGTGCTTTTTATGTACTAATGCCGGTCCCAGAGGGATATAATTCAGCTTCATTTGCTGATCTACTGTTAACAGAGGCTAATGTTGCCGTAGCAGATGCGTCTGGCTTTGGGGATGAAGGTGAAGGTTATATCCGTGTGGGATTAACAATTGAAGAAGAGCGTCTCGTGGAAGCTGCAAAAAGAATTGGACAATTGGCGGTTTTTAAGGTTTAAAAAAAGAATGTTAAGCGTGCAAACGCGGGCGTTTGTGCGTTTTGAGGAATGAGGGCAAAAAGAAGAAAGAAAGTATTGACAAAGGGAAAAAAGGGCGTATAGTAATAATAGTTGTCTGACAGGCGCGACGAAGTGTCAGGAAACAAGAACTTGAAGAGCTTTTAAAAAGAAGTTTCAGAAAGTAGTTGACAGAGCGAGCGAAGCGTGGTAAGATAATATAGTTGTCTCAAGCGAGAGACAGCGCGTAGCACATTGAAAACTGAACAAAACTTTGAACAAACGAATCTGTTGCTAGTGGTACGAAAGTATTGCTAAAGAAACAAATTTGCGAAGTCAATTCGTAACAAACAAATAAAACGGATCAACGTTATAGAGATATAACAATTAGTCAGTTTAATCGAAGAGTACATCTTCAAGCGATGAATTTAAATTCATTTAAATTGAGAGTTTGATCCTGGCTCAGGATGAACGCTGGCGGCGTGCCTAATACATGCAAGTCGAACGCACAGCGAAAGGTGCTTGCACCTTTCAAGTGAGTGGCGAACGGGTGAGTAACACGTGGATAACCTACCTCAAGGTTGGGGATAACATTTGGAAACAGATGCTAATACCGAATAAAACTTAGTATCGCATGATACCAGGTTAAAAGGCGCTACGGCGTCACCTAGAGATGGATCCGCGGTGCATTAGTTAGTTGGTGGGGTAAAGGCTTACCAAGACAATGATGCATAGCCGAGTTGAGAGACTGATCGGCCACATTGGGACTGAGACACGGCCCAAACTCCTACGGGAGGCTGCAGTAGGGAATCTTCCACAATGGGCGAAAGCCTGATGGAGCAACGCCGCGTGTGTGATGAAGGCTTTCGGGTCGTAAAGCACTGTTGTATGGGAAGAACAGCTAGAGTAGGGAATGACTTTAGTTTGACGGTACCATACCAGAAAGGGACGGCTAAATACGTGCCAGCAGCCGCGGTAATACGTATGTCCCGAGCGTTATCCGGATTTATTGGGCGTAAAGCGAGCGCAGACGGTTAATTAAGTCTGATGTGAAAGCCCGGAGCTCAACTCCGGAAAGGCATTGGAAACTGATTAACTTGAGTGCAGTAGAGGTAAGTGGAACTCCATGTGTAGCGGTGGAATGCGTAGATATATGGAAGAACACCAGCGGCGAAGGCGGCTTACTGGACTGTAACTGACGTTGAGGCTCGAAAGTGTGGGTAGCAAACAGGATTAGATACCCTGGTAGTCCACACCGTAAACGATGAACACTAGGTGTTAGGAGGTTTCCGCCTCTTAGTGCCGAAGCTAACGCATTAAGTGTTCCGCCTGGGGAGTACGACCGCAAGGTTGAAACTCAAAGGAATTGACGGGGACCCGCACAAGCGGTGGAGCATGTGGTTTAATTCGAAGCAACGCGAAGAACCTTACCAGGTCTTGACATCCTTTGAAGCTTTTAGAGATAGAAGTGTTCTCTTCGGAGACAAAGTGACAGGTGGTGCATGGTCGTCGTCAGCTCGTGTCGTGAGATGTTGGGTTAAGTCCCGCAACGAGCGCAACCCTTATTGTTAGTTGCCAGCATTCAGATGGGCACTCTAGCGAGACTGCCGGTGACAAACCGGAGGAAGGCGGGGACGACGTCAGATCATCATGCCCCTTATGACCTGGGCTACACACGTGCTACAATGGCGTATACAACGAGTTGCCAACCTGTGAAGGTGAGCTAATCTCTTAAAGTACGTCTCAGTTCGGACTGCAGTCTGCAACTCGACTGCACGAAGTCGGAATCGCTAGTAATCGCGGATCAGCACGCCGCGGTGAATACGTTCCCGGGTCTTGTACACACCGCCCGTCACACCATGGGAGTTTGTAATGCCCAAAGCCGGTGGCCTAACCGTAAGGAGGGAACCGTCTAAGGCAGGACAGATGACTGGGGTGAAGTCGTAACAAGGTAGCCGTAGGAGAACCTGCGGCTGGATCACCTCCTTTCTAAGGATAAACGGAAAGTAGCAGGGGCATTAGATTGCCAGTTCAAGAAGTTCAAAGTTTTGTTTAGTTTTGAGTGTGATACCGACATAGGGATCATGGTCAAAGATGACACCTATGGGGAATTAGCTCAGCTGGGAGAGCACCTGCTTTGCAAGCAGGGGGTCAGCGGTTCGATCCCGCTATTCTCCATAGGCAGTGTCAAAGCTGCCGGAGTTGCACATTGAAAACTGAATAGTAACAAATTCTTTTAAAGATAAGTAAAATTATTAATAAATTAAGCCGAGAAACAAAGCAATAAAGAAGTTCTGTAACAGGAATGGAAAAAAACGCAGGTCTGAAAGAAGACCAACTCATAAACTTAAAGCACAACTTTGGTTGTGACGGTTAAGTTAATAAGGGCGCGTGGTGGATGCCTTGGCACTAGGAGCCGATGAAGGACGTGACTAACTACGATAAGCTTTGGTGAGCGGTAAGTACGCTAAGACCCAGAGATTTCCGAATGGGGAAACCCAACTCGCAAAGAGTTGTCAATAGTTGAATACATAGATTATTGACGGAACACGCTGTGAACTGAAACATCTCATTAGCAGCAGGAGCAGAAAGAAAAATCGATTCCCCAAGTAGCGGCGAGCGAAACGGGAAGAGCCCAAACCAGAGTGCTTGCATTCTGGGGTTGTAGGACTGATAAATAGAAGTTACAAAAGTGTTTTATAGCAGAACAAGTTGGGAAGCTTGGCTAAAGAGGGTGATAGCCCCGTACGCGAAATAAAGCACACTTCTTTCAGGATCCTGAGTACGGCCGGACACGTGAAATCCGGTCGGAATCTGCGGGGACCATCCCGTAAGGCTAAATACTCCCTAGTGACCGATAGTGAACCAGTACCGTGAGGGAAAGGTGAAAAGCACCCCGGAAGGGGAGTGAAATAGTTCCTGAAACCACGACGCCTACAAGAAGTCAGAGCCCGTTAATGGGTGATGGCGTGCCTTTTGTAGAATGAACCGGCGAGTTACGGTATCGTGCGAGGTTAAGGTGGAAAGACCGGAGCCGCAGCGAAAGCGAGTGTGAATAGCGCGAATAGTACGATGCTGTAGACCCGAAACCAGGTGACCTACCCATGGTCAGGATGAAGGTGAGGTAAAACTTACTGGAGGTCCGAACCGGTGCATGTTAAAAAATGCTCGGATGAACTGTGGGTAGCGGTGAAATTCCAAACGAACCTGGAGATAGCTGGTTCTCTCCGAAATAGCTTTAGGGCTAGCCTCATTATAAGCATACTGGAGGTAGAGCACTGTTAAGCCTAGGGGCCCATCTCGGGTTACCAAAGTTTGATAAACTCCGAATGCCAGCTATGTATGAATGGGAGTCAGACGATGAGTGATAAGATCCACCGTCGAAAGGGGAACAGCCCAGATCGCCAGTTAAGGTCCCTAAATATATGTTAAGTGGAAAACGATGTGATAGTGCATAGACAACTAGGATGTTGGCTCAGAAGCAGCCACCATTTAAAGAGTGCGTAATAGCTCACTAGTCGAGTGCCATTGCGCGGAAAATGTACCGGGGCTAAACATATTACCGAAACTGCGGGTGTGCGTAAAGCACGCGATAGGAGAGCGTTGTAAGGGCAAAGAAGGTAGACTGTAAGGACTACTGGAGCGCTTACAAGTGAGAATGCCGGTATGAGTAGCGAAAGACAGGTGAGAATCCTGTCCACCGAATGACTAAGGTTTCCTGGGGAAGGCTCGTCCTCCCAGGGTTAGTCGGGACCTAAGGCGAGGCTGAGAAGCGTAGTCGATGGCTAACAGGTTGAGATTCCTGTACCAGTAGTAATGCGTTTGACCAATGGAGGGACGCAGGAGGCTAACAGAAGCGCACTGATGGAAATGTGCGTGCAAGCAGTAAGTTTGGGAAAGAGTGAAATGCTTTTTTCTGATAAGAACAAGCTGTGATGCGGATCGAAATAAAGTAGAGAAGTCTGTGATGTCACACTGCCGAGAAAAGCTTCTAGGGAGTATTACACTGCCCGTACCGCAAACCGACACAGGTAGTCGAGTGGAGAACACTAAGGTGAGCGAGAGAACCCTCGTTAAGGAACTCGGCAAAATGACCCCGTAACTTCGGGAGAAGGGGTGCTCATTGTAAAAGATGAGCCGCAGTGAATAGGCCCAGGCGACTGTTTATCAAAAACACAGGTTTCTGCAAAATCGTAAGATGAAGTATAGGGGCTGACGCCTGCCCGGTGCTGGAAGGTTAAAAGGAGTGCTTAGCTTCGGCGAAGGTACGAATTGAAGCCCCAGTAAACGGCGGCCGTAACTATAACGGTCCTAAGGTAGCGAAATTCCTTGTCGGGTAAGTTCCGACCCGCACGAAAGGCGTAACGATCTGGGCACTGTCTCAACGAGGGACTCGGTGAAATTTAAATACCCGTGAAGATGCGGGTTACCCGCGACAGGACGGAAAGACCCCATGGAGCTTTACTGTAGCTTGATATTGAATGTTTGTGCTGCTTGTACAGAATAGGTAGGAGACGAAGAGGATTGGACGCCAGTCTAGTCGGAGTCAAAAAGTGGGATACTACCCTCGTTGTATGAACATTCTAACACTGGTCACTTAACGTGATCGTGGACAGTGTCTGGCGGGCAGTTTGACTGGGGCGGTCGCCTCCTAAAAGGTAACGGAGGCGCTCAAAGGTTTGCTCAGAATGGTTGGAAATCATTCGTAGCGTGTAAAGGCATAAGCAAGCTTGACTGCGAGAGCAACAACTCGAGCAGGTACGAAAGTAGGACTTAGTGATCCGGTGGTTCCGCATGGAAGGGCCATCGCTCAACGGATAAAAGCTACCCTGGGGATAACAGGCTCATCTCCCCCAAGAGTCCACATCGACGGGGAGGTTTGGCACCTCGATGTCGGCTCATCGCATCCTGGGGCTGTAGTCGGTCCCAAGGGTTGGGCTGTTCGCCCATTAAAGCGGTACGCGAGCTGGGTTCAGAACGTCGTGAGACAGTTCGGTCCCTATCCGTCGCGGGCGCAGGAAATTTGAGAGGAGTTGCCCTTAGTACGAGAGGACCGGGGTGAACAAACCGCTGGTGTACCAGTTGTTCCGCCAGGAGCATTGCTGGGTAGCTATGTTTGGAAGAGATAAACGCTGAAAGCATCTAAGTGTGAAACTCGCCTCGAGATGAGATTTCCCATTCGAAAGAAGTAAGACCCCTTAGAGATGATGAGGTAGATAGGCTAGAAGTGGGAGTTGAGTGATCAATGAAGCGGACTAGTACTAATAGGTCGAGGACTTAACCAAAGTCAAGAACGGAAGTTCAAGAGATATGAGTGGCAAAATTTAGAAGAAGAATTTGATACTATTTAGTTTTGAGTGTAAAACTCAAAGGTGTCGTATTGATAGCATAGAGGACACACCTGTTCCCATTCCGAACACAGAAGTTAAGCTCTATCACGCCGAAAGTAGTTGCCGGATCGCTGGCTGCGAGGATAGGAAGATGCGGTGCCGTACATAGAGAGTACTCTGAGAAGGGTACTTTTGGTTTATGAAGTAAGAAGATAGTGAGAGAGTGGAAGAATCGGAGAGGTGTCCGAGTCTGGCCGAAGGAGCATGGTTGGAAACTATGTAAGCAAGGAATTGTTTCGAGGGTTCGAATCCCTTCCTCTCCATAGGGACGCTTAGCTCAGCTGGGAGAGCACCTGCCTTACAAGCAGGGGGTCACAGGTTCGATCCCTGTAGCGTCCATTGGCGAAAGCCAAGGAAACAAAACCGTGGCACGTCGGGATAAAGCGCTGCCGACTTAGCTCAGTTGGTAGAGCACCGCTCTTGTAAAGCGGGGGTCGAAGGTTCGAGTCCTTTAGTCGGCATGATCCATGCGGAAGTAGTTCAGTGGTAGAACATCACCTTGCCATGGTGGGGGTCGCGGGTTCGAATCCCGTCTTCCGCTTATATGCCGACGTGGCGGAATAGGCAGACGCACAGGACTTAAAATCCTGCGATAGAGATATCGTACCGGTTCGATCCCGGTCGTCGGCATATATGCACCTATAGCGCAATTGGATAGAGCGTCTGACTACGAATCAGGAGGTTGCAGGTTCGACTCCTGCTAGGTGCATAGAGGTTGAAGTAATTCAAACTCTTTTTTTAAGTTTAAAGGGGCAGAGGCCGCAAAGAACTTATCGGGACGTAGCTCAGCTTGGTAGAGCACCTGGTTTGGGACCAGGGGGTCGCAGGTTCGAATCCTGTCGTCCCGATTGACAAGGAATTGTCAAAGAAGATCGCGGTGTAGCTCAGCTGGCTAGAGCGTCCGGTTCATACCCGGGAGGTCGAGGGTTCGATCCCCCCTGCCGCGATAGGATCGATATAGGACCTTTAGCTCAGTTGGTTAGAGCAGACGGCTCATAACCGTCCGGTCGTTGGTTCGAGTCCAACAAGGTCCATGTAGGGCTATACTGTATTGCAACACAGATGATGGAGAATTACCCAAGTCTGGCTGAAGGGAACGGTCTTGAAAACCGTCAGGTCGAGAAATCGGCGCGTGGGTTCGAATCCCACATTCTCCTTAGGTAGCGATACCTGAATACTATTATCGCGGGATGGAGCAGTCTGGTAGCTCGTCGGGCCCATAACCCGAAGGTCGCAGGTTCAAATCCTGCTCCCGCAATTGGTCGCATGGTCCAGTTGGTTAGGACGCCTGCCTGTCACGCAGGAGATCGCGGGTTCGAGCCCCGCTGTGACCGTTTAGTGTGGACGACATGCTAAGATGGCGCTGTAGCTCAGTTGGTAGAGCATACGATTGAAGCTCGTAGTGTCGGCGGTTCGACTCCGTCCAGCGCCATAGATGTGCCAGTAGGGGCATCAGGGAAAAGCGATGCGAATGTAGTTCAATGGTAGAATTCCAGCCTTCCAAGCTGGCTATGCGGGTTCGATTCCCGTCATTCGCTTTTATGCACAGCTGGGCATAAAAGAGATAAGGGCTATTAGCTCAGTTGGTTAGAGCGCTGTGTTGATAACGCAGAGGTCCCAGGTTCGAGTCCTGGATGGCCCATAGATAAGTGAGTGACTGGCAGCAGTCATTCACTTTTTTTGCTTTTTTTACTTGATGTCACTGAGCTTAATTTTTCTAAAGCAATGAAATATTTCTTATTGCTTTCATGAAAAAATCACATTTCACTAAGTAAGGCAATTTATATTATTGAACAAAAGGTTATATTGTCAAGTTAATTGACAAGTTTCTAAGAAGATTAAAAAAATTTTGCGAAGATTGTGAAAAAGTGGTATTCTAAAAATAACTGATTTCCGTTTACAATGTTTTCATGCAAGCGTACGGTGTAAAATTGAACGAAGGTTTCTGAAAATGGATAGCACGAAAACTGTTTTTCGATTATCACCTTCACCAACATAGCTTTACAACAATAACTGTTGTGTTGGTGAATATCGAAGGATGACTCATGGAAGAAAAATTATTTAACAAAGGTTTTATTATAATCACAATTATTAATTTTATTGTGTATCTTGTCTATTATTTGATGATGGTAATCATAGCTGTCATGGCCCACAATGAGCTACATGCGTCGTTTGGTCAAGCAGGATTAGCATCAGGTATTTATATTATTGGTACGTTGGTTGCAAGGTTAATTATGGGTAAGGAACTCGAATTAATTGGGCGTAAACGTGTAGCGCGTTGGGGTGTTATATTTTACCTTATTACGACTATTGCTTATCTAGCCGTTCCATCAATCGGTGCGCTGGATATTGTGCGTTTATTAAACGGATTTGCATATGGCATGACTTCAACAGCATTGAATGCCATTGTAACCGAGTTTATTCCAGATCGACGTAAAGGTGAAGGAATTAATTACTACGGCTTGAGTACGAGTTTAGCAGCAGCTATTGGACCGTTCATTGGTTTGTTATTGTTTCATGCGACAGGATTCCATTTCATTGTGATTATGTCGGTTGTTTTGATTGCTATTTCTATGTTTGCATTGTTCGCAATTCAAATTAATAATGTTAAGTTAACAGATGAACACAAAAATGAATTAAAATCATGGAAAATATCTAGTTTTATTGAATACAAGGTTTTGCTGATTGCATTCATTGGATTTTTGATGGGCTTGTCTTATTCAAGTGTATTGTCATTTTTGGCATCGTATGCAGAAACTTTGAATCTTGTTTCAATTAGCTCGTTTTTCTTCGTCGTGTATGCAGGCATAGTGACATTAACACGGCCAATGTCTGGGCGCATATTTGATCGATTTGGTGAGAATTACGTGATGTATCCAAGTTATATATGTTTGACAATTGGTTTGATAATACTTGGTATGACAAATAGTGCTTGGATGTTGTTATTGTCAGGTGCATTTATTGGCTTGGGATATGGCACATTTATGTCAAACGGACAGGCTGTTACATTGAAGTTAGTAACGAGCCATCGTATTGGTATTGCCTTGTCAACCTATTTTATCGGTTTAGATTTAGGATTAGGTGTTGGTCCATACATCTTTGGTGCGCTTCATGGGCAATTACCATTCCGTGATTTGTATTATATTGCAGCTGTTATTCCAGTTGTATCTGCTATCTTATATTTGTTATTTTACAGACCTAATAAGAATAAAATAGAAGAAATTAATCAATTAGCTTAATATAAAAATGGCTTGTTTCACGTGAAACAAGCCATTTTTTTATATTATCCAATCGTCTAGAGACTGGACTTCGTGAGTTGGTTTTTTAAGTACTTGTGTAATCTGGTCAGGTGTTGACACGCCAGAATAAACTAGCAATGTGTCAATATTATTGTTGATACCTGCTAAAATATCCGTGTTGTAATTATCACCAACCATAATAACATCTGCTTTTTTGACTGACATACGTTGTAGCGCGCCAGTCATAATTGGGGATTCGGGCTTTGCAATAACTAACGGATCTGTCTGTGTAGCTGTTTGGACAGCAGCTATTATTGCACCAGCACCAGGCATTAAACCATGTTCTGTTGGTAAATTTGTATCAACGTTGGTCGCAATGAATTTAGCACCAGATTGAATTGCTTCGGTTGCTATTGCTAATTTTTGATAAGTGACATGGTGGTCTAAACCAACGACTACAGCGTTTGCAGACGTATCGGTCACAATTGTGAAGCCCGCAGCAGTCAATGCCTCGATTAAGCCAATTTCACCAATAACATAAATTTTAGTGCTTAAGGGCATGTGTAGTGACAAATAATCAGCAGTTGCCATAGCACTTGTGTACACTTGATCGGGTGATGTGGGAATATCATGGTTGATTGTTAAATTGTTCGCCACATCAATTGGATTCTTGGTTGAGTTGTTTGTGACAAATAGATAAGGGATTTGGGCGTCGCGTAAACGTTCAATAAAACGCCTACCTGAAGGATACTTAGTTTTACCTTGGTATATGGTGCCATCGAGGTCAATGAAATAAGTTTTGTAGTGTGTCATCGTTTAATCTCCATTTAATTTGAGTCAATTATATTATATACATCAACTCGTGTTGATATCAAACAACGAATCAACGGACTTCTCTCCAATCTCAATCTCCCAAAACATAAAATCTCCCTAAAATATTTTATAAAACATGTCCGCCCGCAAGCAGTTGCGGGTTTTCGTTGCATATAGGGATAAATTGGTGCAACTCATTACTGAAAAAGGTAGAATAGAGTGATGAAAGTTGTATCAACTTTACTAGATCTAACATCATTTGGGGAAAACAATGTCTAAAAAATATAGAACGCCACCTTTTTTAACACCATCGGCTATTGTATCACTTATAGTTGCTATCAGTGCGGGGAATATAGCTGTCAATGTTGCAACGGGAACAAGTGAAGGTGGACAAACTGCACCACGTCAAAGTAGTATAAGCCCGTCATCGTCTACGTCAAGTAGTAATTCAGATTTGACCACTAGTAAAACAACATCTAGTAGTAATGATGAACCTTCTGGAAAAGAAGATGAATCTGCTAAGCAGCCGACAAGTAGTACAGCGAATACCTCTGCCAATAGTAGCAGCACAGCACCAAGGGCAACAAGTAGTGACGTACCTGCCAGTTCTTCAAGTTCGGTATCAGAGTCTAGTACGCCATCAGTATCAACGTCTGAAGCAAGCTCGCGTGCAAATAATGTTCCGGGGGGAGGCCAATAATGTTTACAATTCTTGATCTAATTAATCATTATTTAGGTTATTTTACAACCAGCTCCAAGATAAAAGGGCGCATTTATACCGCAGTCAGTGCTGTCGGTGTCTGGTACTTAGTTTATTTAGCCTATCGCTTTTTTGCAAACGGTCGTTGGTTACGGGGATCATTGATAGCTGCTTTTTTTGTTTTTTTGTTTTATTTTGTGGTGCTAAATATAATATATTATTTTACAAAATCTACTTTTAAATGGGATGTTTCACCACATATTGAAAAAATACTTGGTGGACCACATGTGGATGAGGAAACATCTAAACAGTCCACGATGGTACCAGCCAATGGTATATATCAACGTCAAAATATTATGACTGGTGTGGTTGAAAGCGACATAGTGCAACAAGAAAATATCACATTATTAGCAATAGAGTTAGATCAGTTAGGTCTAATGAGTCATGATTATGGCCATCTTGGAGAGCAGGCACAGCGACAAATTATTGCGCAACGAGATGTTGTGTTTGCTAACCATCCAGGCACACTATTACCATATTTTGATATGGTGGTTGGAGATGACGCAACTAAGATTGTAGGTGGTGTCAATCAACTGCAAGCTCATGACCTCGGAACGTTAGTCATGGTAGGTATGACACCAACGAAACAGGCACTGAATAATTATCGTTTGGCGCTATCTGCAGTGCTAGTTGCTGGCGGTGTTGGTCATACTGCAACACGTTCAGAATTAACTAATACTGAAAGAGCATACAAAATTCAAGTAGAAGTAGCTTACGAAAAAAAGAATTGAATTACTTCAATTCTTTTTTCATACCGATATGAGCTATGCCTGCTTCAAAAAATTCAGAACCATATGTGTGGAAATTTAATTGATCGTAAAATTTTCTAGCTTGTATTTGAGCACCAAGGTCTAGCGTATGAATATGGTAAATAGGGGCAAGACTTTCAATGTAATCAAATAGTTGTGAACCCAATCCTTGACCACGCATGTCATATAATGTTGCGACACGTTGGACATGCCAAACGCCTGTGTTTTCTTCTATGACACGTGCAGTGGCTGCGGGTTGGTCATTAACGTAAGCAACGATATGTAGGGCTTTTTTCTCTGTTAGTGGGTTGTTCATCTCATCAGCGAGTGATACACCCTGTTCACCAACGAAAACAGTGGTTCTTATATTGAGGGCATCATCATGGATTACGCCAAGCCCTAATTGATGTTTAATTTCTATTGTCATATTAAATATTATAACAAGATTTAACACAAGGTGTATAGGATATTGGTATAATGGAATTTATGGAAAACCGAGTAAAAAAAACTTTGAAGCGTTTCTACAGTAACGTTCTTTCACCAAAAAATTGGATACGTCAATTAAACACACGGCTGGGAATCTTTACATGGGTCATTGTAACCTTAACATTGAAGACAATTTTAGCTTATGGTGCTGATTTTGAGTGGTTACATGTGCAAGATCCAATTCAAGTCGTACTCATGTTGCTAAATCCGGTAGGATTTACCATTTTGCTGTTTAGTCTGACGCTTTTTATCAAACCTAAGCAATTGTATTATGGTGCACTCATTGTACTTGACGCAGTGATGACATTGTTACTATATCTCAATGTTATTTACTTTAGAGAGTTTTCAGATTTCATGTCAGTTAATACAATGCTTGGCTATAATACAGTTAATCAGGGTGGAAAAGCTGCGGGAGCTATAGCTTTTGGGATGCATGATTTTTTGTTTTGGATTGACATTGTCATACTAATTGCTTTATTTTTAGCACGTAAAATACGTTTTGATAATGAAGTATTACCTCGTTTTAAACCATTTAAAATTTTGACAATTGGATTTTTTGTTTTAACGACTAATCTTTTGGTGGCAGACATTGATCGACCACAGCTTTTAACGAGACAATTTGATCGAGAATACATGGTTAAATATCTCGGACTTGGGCCATTTATGATTTATGATGGCATTAACACGTATCAAACAGGACAAGTACGTAAAAGCGCCACACCAGAAGAATTTACGCAAGTTAAGAATTATATTCAGAAACATTATGCTAATATCAATCCAGAATTTTATGGCAAAGCAAAAGGGAAAAATGTGATTGTCATCCATCTGGAAAGTTTCCAGCAAATGTCAATTGACCGTAAGATTAATGGTCAAGAGGTGACACCATTTTTAAATAGTATTTATCATAGTAATAGTACTATTGCGTTTGATAATTTTTTTCATGAGGTTGGCCAAGGGAAAACGTCGGATGCTGAAAATATGTTGGAAACCTCTACTTTTGGGTTACCACAAGGATCGTTATTCTCCAAACTAGGCAATGATCAAACATTCCAAGCAATGCCGGCAATTCTAGGCCAACGAGATGGTTACTCCAGTGCGGTATTTCATGGTAATTTGGGGACTTTTTGGAATCGTAATAATGTCTATAAACATATGGGCTATCAAAACTGGGTTTCTGGTGATTATTTTGATGTGACTGGTCAAAAGGCAACAACGTGGGGACTGAAAGACAAATTATTATTTAAGGAATCAGTGCCCTATTTAGAAAATTTGCAGCAGCCATTTTACGTAAAATACCTGACTGTGACTAACCATACACCATATACGTTAGACAGGGAAGATCGTGATCCAAATTTTGTTACGACTAATAGTGGCTCGAAAATAGTGGATAATTATTTTGTGACTAACCATTATTTAGATCAATCGGTGAAAGAATTCTTTAATTATCTTAAAGCTTCTGGCTTGTACGATAAGACGATGGTTGTTTTATATGGGGATCATTATGGTATTTCTAATACAGATGCCAAGTATTTGGCGCCAATTTTAGGAAAAAACGAGAATGAATGGAATGACTTAGATAATGCCAACTTACAGCGTGTGCCCTTTATGGTGCATATACCGGGTATGAAAAAAGGATATATTGACCATCAATATGGTGGTGAAATCGATGTTGCGCCAACAGTTGAACATTTGTTAGGTGTTAGCACACAACGTTATATACAGTTTGGGCAAGATTTGTTGAGTAAACAGCACTCAGATGTTGTTGCATTTCGTAATAAAGATTGGATAACAAGCGATTATGCGAGCTTATCTGATCGTTATTGGGACGTGAAGACAAATGAAATCATTACAAATCCTAGTCCCAAATTACAGAAAACATTCGATCGTATTCAATCGGGTGTCAATGAAAAATTAGCAATGTCAGATAACCTTAATCAGAAAAACTTATTACGTTTTTATAAACCAAAAGGGTTTAAAGAAGTTGAAGTGAGTCAATTTGATTACAGTAAACGTGCAACAATTAGCCGTCTAAAGAAACAAAACGTTGTTTTAGGGAAAGCATCAACTAGTTTATTTGCTAAAAACGGGAATCAATCAACATTAAGCAAATATGTAACAGATGCACCGGAAGCAAATGACGAAAAAACTGATTCGACACGCTTGTTACCACGCAATGCAGATGACTGGAGTCAGATAGAATAGTGATGATTTGCCAACTTAGGGTTGCTGCTAACAGAGCTGCCCGCAAGTTGGCATTTTTTGTTACAATAGATTAAATGTCATTTGGAGGTATATTAGGATGGAAATTTTGATTGCGTTAGAAAATATTGGATTAGGTGGCATGAAACGCGCCACAACAGTAGTTGGGAATGCATTGAGCACACGACACTCGGTCACATATTATAGCTTTTCAGATACTGAACCTTTTTATGATTTAGAAGCACCACTTATCGTCGGGAAAACGCCTCGGATATTTGATAATGATGCGCAGCCATTTCAACGTTTTGATCGACAAATTAAAGAGTTTGAAGCAGTTGCTAGTCATTTTGATGTTGTTATTTTAGCTGGCGGATTGTTATCCAGCTTTGCGGCACAGTTAAGTTTACCAAATACAAAGCTAATCGGTTGGATGCATAATAATGTTCATACGTATCAAACGCAGTATTATGCAGCCATGCGGCAGGAGTTTGATGCGGGTTTACGTGCGTTAGATGTGATTGTTGCACTAACGGAATCTGATTTGGCAGGATTTTCAGTATATAATAAAACAGTTAAAATTTGGAATCCATTGACTATTACGCCCAATGGACATGCTAATTTAGCAAAGCATACTATTGCTTTTACAGCTCGAATAGCTATTCAACATAAAGGGATTGATTTTGCCGTTCAACTAGCTTCAAAATTACCTGAAGACTGGCAATTAGCAATTGCTGGCAGTGGATCACCTGAAGATATGTTAGCATTTAAACAATTGGTGGCAACCTACCAAGCGACAGATAAAATTATTTACCGCGGAGCGTTGAAAGATGATGATTTAAGGGCACATTATCAAAATGCGAGCCTATTTGTACAAACTTCGCGCTGGGAAGGGCTACCATTAGTCTTAGTTGAAGCTATGAGTTTTGGATTACCAGTTGCTGCCATGAGAAACACAGGGTCAGCTGAAGTGTTGCGCGAAGGAGATTACGGTATTTTGACACCTACTGCTGATGTGGCAGCTTTGTATACAGCAATTGAACCTGTTCTTCTTGACGAAGAAGTACGTCAGGCGTATTCTGAGAAGAGTCTACAGCGTGTAGAAAGTTTTAAAATTACGCCTATATTATCACAATGGGAAACATTATTTAACTAAAAATTTGACAACTAAGTTAACAAGAATATAATAATGCATAGAGGCGCGTACGCATGAGTTCAGAATCGATCCCTACACACTTTAGAAAATTTAAAAAACCGTCATTTGATAATCTTCAATTTCGAATTGGCGAATTAGCCCGTATGACAAATGTGTCTACCCGGCAATTACGTTATTGGGAAAAGCAGGGTTATGTTACGTCAATTGAACGGGATGATTGTCAAGAAACACGCTTATATGGGTTTCGAGCTTACATTAAGGTGTCAATCATCAAACAACATCTTGACGATGGTGAATCATTACATGAAGCTGTTTTATCGGCTAATGATCAACTTGAAACTGTATCAGTTATGCAGCATATTATAAAAAAAGCCTTTCAAGGCTTCGAAAAGTATGAAGATGAGTTTGTTGTTAATCTTGGTTTTTTTGACGAGGATGAGACGCAATTACTTTATGCTTCTATTGACGGGGGGAAAGTCAAGTATAAACTTGTGAGTGTGTCTGATAAAAATGCACAGTCAAAAAAGTGAAAATGGTATGTCATTTAAGGAGCATCAGTTATGGCAACGACTTGGGTCCATCAATTTACAATAACTAACCAAAACGCGGGGCAGTCTGTTAAACAAACATTGAAAATGTGGTTGTTACCACAACGGATCCGCGGTGCGTTACGAATTAAAAAAAACTATTTAGTCAATGGTAACGAAGTACCCACTAGTTATGAACTGCAAGTCAACGATAAATTAACTTTACGGTTTGATCAGGAAGATTTTCGAACGAGTGAATCACATTATCCGCCAAATGGTATGCAACGTGTTGGAATCGTTTTTGAATCAGAAGATTTTGTTGTTGTAAATAAACCTGCGGGTATGAAAATGCATCCACATACACTAACAGAAAATGATACCTTATTAAATTACTTGGCTGCTGATTTCAGTGAGAGACATCTCGTCAGTGCTGGCGTTGTGGCAAGGCCGTATATGGTTCATCGTCTTGACCGGGAGACATCCGGAGCCGTCATTGTAGCTAAAAACCCTGTTGTTGTCCCAATATTAAACCGAATGTTGGCTGACAAAGACATTAAACGTACTTACTTGGCATGGGTTAATGGTAAAATGACTGGTAATTCCGGGACAATTAATGCGCCGATTGGTGTCGATTTGGATGATGATCGAAAACGTATGGTCAATGGCATTGATGAACAACTAGCAATAACACATTGGACGCAGATACATATGGTATTTCAAAAAACGCTGTTACGTGTACAATTAGAAACGGGTCGTATGCATCAAATTCGTGTTCATCTTGCAGCTATTGGACATCCAATCATTGGTGATTCATTATATGGCAGTGCAATGGGAACCGTACGTATGATGTTGCATGCAACATCAATTGAACTCACGATACCATTTAGTGGGGACACAAAAATGGTTAGTGTACCAGTACCACCAGATTTTCCACGGCAACTTTCAATACAATAAAAAATCATCTCACATATGATGAGATGATTTTTTATTATATTAAATTAGGCAACTTCTTTAACTTCTTTGTTGAAAAAGTTAGCGGCATATGCTGCCAAAACGCCACCAAGTAAGTTAGCGACGATATATACCCAAACATGACCTAAGGCTTTTCCTTGAACAAAGATAGCTGGTGATAGGGCACGAGCAGGGTTAAAGGCACCACCAGTGATTGGTAATGCGACGATAAGCAAAGCTGATAACCACAGTCCAATAATGATTGGGGCTGGTACGTTAGCCAATTTTGTAACAATTGAAATAACTAAAATGAATAGGAATGTCAAAACTAATTCAAATACAAAAGCTGTTAACGTTTGGCCATCAGCAAAGTTTGTTTGACCTAAGCCGGCAAGGTTCACAAATTGTGACACTGACATTTTTTGACCAGACAAAGCTTGTACGACTGTTGGTGATTTTAGGTAGGCTGATATACCGCCGTAAACGGCAGCTGAGGCTACAATGGCACCAAGTAACTGGGCGATAACATAACCAATGAATTCAATCCATGTTAAACGCTTTTGTATAGCCATTGACAATGAGACAGCTGGGTTGAAGTGTCCGCCTGAAATATTGCCAAAGGCATAGATTGCAACTGCGAGGGCTAATCCAAAGGCCAATGCAATTGTTAATGGTGAAGATGCTGTAGCAGCTGAATAAACAACGCTACCAGTTCCGACGAACACCAATATGAAAGTGCCGAGGAATTCTGCGATATACTTACGCATGAGTATGTTCTCCTTAAGTTATGTAAAATTACCAATACATTCTATTATACACTTTTACATTAAACAACAGTTAAATTGTGACAGAAACTTAAGCGAAGTTAAATACTTTATATTATTAAGTGTGAGTTTAGCTAGTAACTTCCTATCATTAAAAATGATAAAATTATTAGAGAAAACGCTTACATTGTTGATTTGAATGCCTTTAAATGGAAACTAATTATATGGTTTCTTTTGTTATACTTACGGGAGGTATTATTTTTGGTTTTGTGACGCTTTAAGCGTCATCGCATTAAGTGTCACAATAATCGTTGAAAGTGACATCACAATGGCACCAATCATTGGATTGAGCATTACACCCATGGCAGCTAAAACACCCGCAGCTAAAGGAATAGCGATAATATTATATCCGGCCCCCCACCATAAGTTTTGAATTTGTTTTGTATGAGCGCGTTTAATGAGTTGTAGAAAATCAATAATTTTTGGTAACTGATTAGCAATCAGTACAGCATCAGCTGCAGCTTGTGCGACTTGCGTGCCAGCTCCGATAGCTATCGACAAGTTTGCTTGCGCAAGTGCAGGGGCGTCATTTATGCCATCACCAATCATCATAACATCACCTAGTTGTTGGTATTTAATGACTAGGGCAATTTTCTCTTGAGGCGAGACTTGGGCGTGAATAGCGTCGATATCTAATTGTGCAGCAACATCTTGTGCCGCTTTTATGTTATCACCAGTGACAAGAACAGGCGTGATACCTAGTTGAACAAGATGCTTTACGAATTCAGATGCTGTGTCTCTAACAGTATCACCTTGTGAAATGGCTGCAACAACTTGATCATGTTTTAATAAATATGAAATTGAACCCTCGTCATGTAATGGTGTGAATAATATATGCTTTTCAGATAAAAAACGTTCAGATACTAACAAATAATGTGTATTATTGACCATACCAGAAACACCATAACCAGCAAGGTTTATGACATCTTCGGCTTGTAACTGAGGGGCCTGAATTTGATGACTATATGCTGTAATTGATTGTGCGAGTGGATGAGTTGACTGCGAATCTAGCGCTGACATAATAGCAACGGCTTGTGTTTCATCTAAACCATAAGTGATAATACGATTGACGCTAAATTTTCCGGTTGTCAACGTCCCTGTTTTGTCCATCAAAGCAAATTGTAAATGATTTGCGGTGGTTAATGCCTTACGATTTTTAATTAAAATGCCCTGTGCGGCGGCTACTGATTTTGTACGTTGAATAACTAATGGCACAGCTAAGCCAAGTGCGTGTGGACAGGCAATCACGAGGACAGTGACGGCAATATTAATAGCAGCGCTCAAGCCACGTAGACTGGTCCAAACAATTAAGGCAACTAAAGCAAAAATTAAAGCTAACCAGAAAAGGTAGCTGGCGACACGATCGGCCAGTGTTTCAACACGTGATTTTTGATCTTGTGATGTTGCTAGGACACCCTGCAATTGACCTACAAAAGAATTGTTACCAACTTGAGTTAATCTCAAATCTAACGAGCCATTGCCATTAATTGTGCCACCGACAACAGGACTATTTTCAGACTTATCAATGAGTTGACTTTCACCAGTCATAAGAGATTCATCAACTTGACTGTGACCTGTGATTACGACACCATCTGCTGGAAATGCTTCTCCTGCTAATACTTGGACAATCATGCCAGGTTTCAATGTATGAAGCGGCATATCCATTATCATATCGCCATGCCTGACATGGGCACTATTTGGCATTAATGCTCGTAATTTATCTGTGGCATCACCAGCTTTCATGGTTGCTGCCATTTCAATACGATGACCTAATAGCATAATGACCGTTAAGGTAGCAAATTCCCAGAAAAAATCCATGATATGAGTACCATGAACGAATTGATTGGCTAGTAAAGCATAGATTGAATACCAAAACGTAACTAGTAGTCCCATGCTAACAAGGCTCATCATTGCTGGTTTTTTGGCTTTAATTTCACTTTTGGCACCATCAAAAAATGGCTTTGAACCAATAAAATAAAGGAGCACAGAGAGTATAGCTGTGACCCAATTACTGCCAGGAAAAATTAGTGTGAATGGTAAAGATAAACCCATGAAAGGTGTGATGAGAATGATTGGGATCATTAAACCAAAAGACCACCAAAAGCGGCGTTTCATGTCAGTCATATCCATATTAGACATACCAGGGTCAGCAGCCATATGCATGTGGTGCTGTGACATATCATGATCAGCCATATTTTCAGTCATAGGCATGTTGGCCATATTGTGATGGCTATGTTCAGTCATTTTCATTGTTCATCCTCCCAGTTATTAGGCATGCAATTACACGCCACAGTTTCAGGTGCAGTACTCAGTTTTTGCGATAAAGTATCTTGTAAGCGCAAAATATCATATCGCGATAAAGGTGTTGAAGCAATGGCATTTGTTATAGCATCTCCCACACACATCGCGCACATCGAGTTAATGGTCTGATGAAGGGTGTTTGTCATAGCATCTTGCTCAGTGATGGTTGGTTTATAAAGCCGATCACGAACAGCGCCATTATCAATTAAATAACTTTTATTTGTCAACCGAGTGATGAGCGTTTTGATCGTTGATGGTGACCAGTCTGTTTTAAGGCGCATAACACGTATAATTTGTCGACTTGTTGCCTCTCCAAGTGTCCAAATAACACGCATAATTTCCCACTCACTGGTGGTCATGTTTTTATTTGTTTTTATCATATCTATAGTTTACATTTGTAGACTTATAAAAGCAAGCGCTATCTCGTTGTAAATGATATGGTAATATAGTTATTAAGAGGTTTTGACATGGAAAATTGGTTGACAAAGCGTGCGCGATTAACGCCAAACCGTGTGGCAGTTGCCGACGGCAAAAAGCAAATGACATTTGACCAAGTAGCAAGTGAAGCAGCAAATATTGCTGGGAAAATTGCTGCGTTGCGAGATAAAAATGAGCGTGTGGCACTGATTATGAGGAATAGTATACAGGGTTACCTTGTTATTATGGCATTGCAACAGCTCGGGAAAACAATTGTATTTATTAATCGACGACTATCAGCTAGGGAAGTGAATTATCAGTTGGCTGATGCATCAGTTACGGTAGTGTTGACAGATGATAACTACGATAAAAAGTTGACGGTTACGCAGCAAATTAAGTTTTCTGAGTTACCGGAAAGTAGCGCGGCAATACCGGTCGCTGAGTACCCAGAAGATTTTGTGACAAGTGTCATGTACACTTCGGGTACTACAAATAACCCAAAAGGTGTCATGCAAACCTATCATAATCATTTTATGTCGGCGGTGGGCAATGCTTTAAATCTTGGCTTGACGGCAGAAGATACATGGCTGGCTGTGGTGCCTATTTTTCATATCAGTGGTTTTTCTATTCTAATGCGCAGTCTGATATACGGTATGCGAGTCATGCTTGTAGAAAAATTTGATGCGTCGAAAATTAATAAGTTATTAATTCAAGATTCAATTACGACAATGTCTGTTGTACCAGTCATGTTGAAACAATTGTTAGCGGAACTGCCAAAAAATGTGAACTATAATGATAAATTTCGGGCAATGTTGTTAGGCGGTGGCCCAACGGATAAACTGACTTTGCAGCAAGCACAGGCACATCATTTGCCAATTATTCAATCCTACGGCATGACAGAAACTGCTTCTCAGATAGTGGCACTTGATCCAACTGATATTCATGATAAGTTGGGTTCAGTTGGGAAACCATTATTTCCAGTTTCTATTGAAATAAGGGATCAATTTGGGAAATCGGCTCAAAAAGGCAACATTTGGATTAAATCACCAACTTTGACAGTTGGGTATCTTAATCAGCCAGCTAAGTTAACTAAAAATATGCAATCTGGTTGGTTTAACACCGAAGATTTTGGTTATTTTGATGCCGATGGTTTTTTATATGTTCAAGGTCGTGCCGGCGATATGATTAGCTCTGGTGGTGAAAATATTTTTCCGGATGAAATTGAAGCCACCTACGCTAAAATGCCTGGATTAGATAACATGGTTGTTGTTGGGGTACCAGATCAACTGTGGGGATCGATTCCTGTTGCTGTTGTTACCGGTGTGAATTTGTCGATGGATAAGTTACGTCAATATGGACGTGATAACTTAGCGCATTATAAAGTACCAAAACACTTTTACATCGCTGAAACATGGTACCATACAGCGAGTGGTAAAACTCAGCGTCATCGTTTTGTAGCTGTGTTATCTGAATTAAAAGAATTGAAATAATATTAATAATAGGAGAAATACGTGAGTTAACGTTTCACGTACTAAAATTATGACACAATCACCAAAAAATACTGATGTTCAGGCGCTTTTTAATAAAATTGCCCCTGAGTATGACAAAATGAATAACATTATCTCTTTTGGGACCCATAAACTATGGCGCCAAAGGGTGATGACTAAAATGACTTTTCCTGTAGGGGCGCATATCATTGATTTGGCAACGGGGACAGCCGATTGGGCAATCGCATTGGCAGAAAAAAGTGATACTACGGCAGATGTTACAGGGCTTGATTTTAGTGAGGAAATGCTTGCAATTGGGCAGAAAAAAGTTGATGTCAGTGATTTCTCTAATAAAATTACCTTGATTCAAGGGGATGCGATGGCATTACCATTTGAAGATGATACGTTTGATATTGTGACAATTGGCTTTGGACTACGTAATTTGCCTGATCCAGTGCGCGGATTGCAGGAAATGTATCGTGTACTAAAATCGGGTGGACAGCTTGTTATTTTGGAAACCTCTCAACCCGATAATCCACTTGTGAAACCATTTTGGCAACTCTATTTTGGTAAAGTGATGCCAATATTTGGCAAAGTCTTTGCTAAAGGAAAATATATAGAGTATAAATACTTGGATGAAACAACTGAAAACTTTATGGATTACTTGACTTTAGGGCAAACATTGCTGAAAATAGGATTTCAAAAAGTGACTATTTCACGTTTTAATCTAGGTGCAGCAGCAGTACATTATGCAATCAAGTAGGTCAGTTGTAAAAAGTCGATTAAGATATACTTTAATCGACTTTTTTGTTGGTAGTAAATATAAAAAAGAAAACCTCATCAATATGTCGCCGATAATTCTGCAATTTGGCATAGTAATTAACAAACAATGGTAAATGGCCGGTCTTAAATTCTAGGCAGATAGGTTTCTGGTCAAATGGGTTGCATTTTCTGGATATTTTATTCTGTCCAAGTTATTGGGTTCACTTCAAATATACTGCGGCCTTTTTTATTACAGTTTAATATCTTAGTATTGTTGATATACTAGGCCATGTCAAATCGTGGTTAGCGATAGATTTCTATAAGTAGACCTGTCCTGTTACTTAGCTTCCTTACCACTTAATAATAAACAAGGTAACACAATTGCGAAGGCAAGCCATGCTAACCAGGTAAAACCGTTTGACAAAGCCGTAGAATATAAATGTTGTGCCAAATTTGGGTGCGAAGTTAATGCAGTTTGTTGTTGTGTCAACAACTGGGTAAACTTGTTAGAAACAACCATAGAAACTAACGATGTGCCATATGCGCCACCAACATTTTGGAAAATACGAGTACCAATGGTAGCTTCTGGGACATCTTGTTTAGGCATCCCCGTGTAGGCGTCAGTCATCAATGGTACAAAAACCGTGTTGATGCCAACACCACTAATAAAGAGAATAACACTAATCAGCCACATGCTGGTTGTTTCATCAACTTGTGTCAAAGCAACTAATCCTGCAACAACTAAGATAAGACTACCGAATACCAAATTGCGTACGCCCAATTTATCCATTAATTTACCCGTTAAAGGACGTGCCAAGAACATACCAATACCCTGTGGAATCAATGCATATGAGGCATTTAGGGCACTAAATCCACGTGCTGATTGAAAGTAGGTCGTCAACAATAGAGATGTACCGTTCATGATGATGGATGCTAAAATCAAGCCAACTGTGGCACCGACATATGAATGGAATTTAAACAAATGTAAAGGTAAAACGGCGGTTTCTTTACGAATATAGGCCCAAATCAGATATAAAATGAGCAAAGCAATACCCAATATAATAAAAGGTTTAGTTTCGCCATTCCAAAGTGTCTTATCTGCCTTAACAACAGCATAAATTAAAGCTGTCACAAAACCGCCCATCAATAAGGTACCAACTAAATCAAATGGTTTGCTGGTGTTTTGAGCTGGCATGTGTGGTAACTTCCAAAAAATGTCAATAATAGCTAACAGGCTGACTGGTACGTTGACCAAGAAAATCCATTCCCAAGAAGCAGAGTTCATAATAAGGCCACCAATAATTGGACCGAAAATTGGACCTAACATCATAGGTAACCCAACAACAATCATGAGTTTCCGAAAATAAGGACCAGCCTGTTGTACTAGCAAAGTCGTCAGCATTGGAATTAATAATCCTGCACCGAATCCTTGTATAATACGTGCAACAATTAACCAATTTAAATTTGGTGATAGTGATGCAATGATTGAACCGACCAGAAAAATGACTTGGGCCCAAAAATAAGCTAAACGGCCATCAAACCGATTTAATAACCAACCAGAAAAAGGAATCGCAATACCCATTGTGAGTAAATATGCACTTGCAATCCACTGAACGTGGGCTAAAGTGCTATGAAATGTTGTGACGAAGTGTGGAATAGCAATGTTTACCATTGTGCCATCAAGCATAGGTGCAAGGGAGCCTAACACAAGAATCCATGCCATTGTCATAAGATCTTGTGGGACTTTGTTTTGTTTTTTATCTAACATAGATAACTCCTTTTTTAAGTACATCGTGTACTTAAATTATGATACGTTGTGTATCTAAACTGGTCAACTTTTTTAAGGACCACAAGGTGCAATGCGTATCTTAAATATGTTAAACTAGAGTTATGACAGAAACTAGAAGACGCGGGGACAACCTCGAGACAACAATTTATAACGTGACACTTAATATTTTAGAGCGTGATGGCTACGATAAAACGACTTTTGCGCAAATCGCGCGCGAAGCTAAAACAAGTCGTAGTGTTTTATATCGTCGTTGGGATACAGTATTTGAATTAGTGCATGATGCCATTGCACAACAAAACATGCAACATAATTGGGACACAGTTGTGATTGATACGGGGAGTTTACGTGGAGATTTAATTGCTATAGGTGAATTTTTTCAGTCTCATGGTTCACATATGAATGACGAATTTATTCACGCCGCTGCCACGGAATTCAGCTTAGGTTCACCAACTGCGCGACGCATTATGATGCAAGCTTATCGGTCGGATTTAGCCTTAGTAAACGGGTTTGTGAGTCATGCTATTCAACGAGATGAATTACAGCATACGCCAAGTGAACGTGTGAGGTTGTTGTTATTTGAAATTTTACGTTATCATGGCATTTTAATTCACGAATTAGTTTCACAAGATGTTGTTGCTATTGTTGATGAAATTATTTTACCAGCATTTTTTGCAGGTGGTCGTGATGTTAAGTGAGTACGTAATGATTGTGATGGCAAATGAGTTATGGTTAATGCAACAACACCTCTAACTTTTGGTGCTATCAAAGTACCATTTAGTTCTGAAATGTATAACGGTTTATCTCAAAAATATTTAGCAGAACCAGTAATTTCATATTTATTTTGACTAGACAACCATGAGTTTAAATTCATTTGAATATTTTGACATAAGAAAACCCGATAACTTTCTGAACAGATTTTTATGCTGTCCAAGTTATCGGGTTTTCTTCAATTTGATGATGTTTCTTTTTGAGACTGCTCCACCTGGGATCGAACCAGGGACCATCACATTAACAGTGTGCTATTCTACCGCTGAACTATGGAGCAATGAGTTGTTTAAACAACTACTAAAGTATATCAAGATTAAAAATAAATGTCAACACTTATTTTTCAGAAAGATATTTTTTAATTTTATCAAGTGATTCTAACAATTGTTCCGTTGGAATGGTCAGCGGAGGCAATAAGCGTAAGGTGTTCTGACCAGCTGATAAGACAATGATTTGTTCATTTAATAAATCGGAAACGACTTCATTTACAGGAATAGTTAAAGCTATACCAGCCATCATACCAAGACCACGAACATCGGTTACGACATTTAAATGATTGAATTCAGCTAATTTTTGCCATAATATAGTGATTTTTGTCTGCAATTCAGGTAATAGGTTGTCCAAGACGTCAAGGGTCACGTTGGCTGACGCCATAACTAAGGGATTGCCACCAAATGTTGATCCATGTGTACCATAGGCCAATGCGGGGGCTAATACATTTTTGGCAAGCATTGCACCTACTGGGATACCGTTAGCTAACCCTTTAGCACTTGTGAAAATATCCGGTTCAAAATTGTAATGTTCAAAAGCGAATTTTGTGCCTGTACGACCCATACCAGTCTGAACTTCATCAATTAGAATGAGAATATTATTATCATGGGCTAATTTGACAAGTGCTTTAACAAATTCAGGTTCGGCAGGAATGACACCACCCTCACCTTGAACTAATTCCAGCATAATAGCAGCAATATCATCTGTTAGGAGTGTTTTGACACTATTAATATCATTAAATACTGCGTATTCAAAACCAGCAAGCATTGGTAGTCCGGCGTGAATACTATCTTGTCCAGTAGCAGCCATTGCGGCGTAAGTACGGCCATGGAATGAATTTGAAAATGAAATGATGGTCGATTTTCCAGTTGCTAAGCGTGCTAACTTGATAGCAGCTTCGTTGGATTCAGCGCCAGAATTGGCAAAGTAAGCAGTGTAGCTGTCACCGCCAAGCTTTTCTGCAACTTGTTCTTGTAAAGGATTCAGGTACAAATTAGGTACGTGCCATATTTTTTCTGCTTGTTTTGTTAGTGCAGCGACAACTTTAGGATTATTAGCGCCGACATTATAGACGCCAATACCGCTTGATAAGTCGCTATAGGCTTGATTTTGGTCATCAAACCAAGTAGCGTTTTTTGCTGATACAAATGTGACTGGTGCACGATGATAGTTTGGAAATAGAGGCATTTTTATTCTCCTTAAAAATTTCGTTACAGTGTGACAATTGTGCCGGGATGAGTCACGGTATTTGTGATATGAACATTATGCACACCACGTTGAACGGCATCAAGGGCACTATTTATTTTAGGAATCATACCACCAGTGATAATATTTGATGTTTGTAGCTCAAGTGCTTTTTCTGGTGTTAATTCTTGTAGAATGTTGCCACTGACTTTAACGCCGGAAACATCAGTTAATAAATAAAGTTCGTCAGCTTGTAGGTATTTGGCAATAGCAGTAGCCGCATGATCAGCGTTAACATTGAGCCACTGACCATCATTTGAGATAGCTAATGGCGCAATAATAGGGACTAGATGTTGTTGCCACATATTATGAATGAGTTGTGTATTGACTTGATGAATAGCGCCAACGTAGCCATAAACATCTTGATCCAAAACATGACCAGTTAATAATTGGTTGCTACCGGCGTTTAGACCAATAGCTGACACCGCATTTTGACGAAACGCTTCAATAAGTGCAGGTTGCACTTGTCCCAACAAAGCCATTTTAGTGATATTAATACCATTTTGTGTGGTGAAACGAATGCCATTAATTTTTTGAATTGGTTCGTTGAGTTGTGCCATCAAAGATGAGATATGGTTACCACCACCATGAACTATGACAATTTTGGCATGCTGTTTTTGCCAGTTTTTGATTGTTTCAAAAAAGGCGGGTGTGAGTTGAGCGGCAGCAGTACCGCCAATTTTAATAACTATTTTTTTGGTCATGTGTCATCCTCCTACATGGTAATCATGTTGTGTAAAGTGCATTGATTTTAACGTATTCATAAGTTAAATCAGATCCCCATGCTTGACCATGAGCTGCACCATTGTGTAAATTAATAGCAATAGCAATATTTTTTTGTTCTAGTGATTGAGACATCACTTCCTGATTAAATTCAACCGGTGCGCCGGCTGTCATAACGGGTATATCGTTAAGCGCAATGTCGATTATATTTGGATTAATAGTCACATCACTGGCACCAATGGCTGCGATAATACGACCCCAGTTTGGATCTTTGCCAAACATCGCTGTCTTAACAAGAGATGAACCAACGACTTTTTTTGCTACCATACGTGCATCTAATTCGGAGTGGCCGTTATTAACTGTCACGGATAATAATTTTGTGGCGCCTTCACCGTCACTAGCAATGTCAATGGCAAGTGCTGTTGTTACAGTGTGCAACATGGTTTTAAAGTGATCGTAGTCCTCAGAGGCGGTTGTAATTGTTGCATTCCCAGCCAGTCCATTTGCCATAACGAGCACCATATCATTAGTGCTTGTGTCACCATCAATCGTAATTTGATTAAAGCTGGTTTCAACGTCGTCAGATAAAGCCTGTTGTAGTAAATCAGATGTCACACTAACATCTGTTGTTATAAAGCCAAGCATAGTTGCCATATTTGGATGAATCATACCAGAACCTTTGGCAACGCCACTCATTGTGACAAGATGACCACCAATATTGCTTTGGATAGTAATTGACTTTTCCTGCGTGTCAGTTGTCATAATAGCGTGAGCAAAGCCGTTCGTGTCGCCATCAATGTTGAGTTGATGAATACCGGCAACAACTTTATCAATAGGCAAAATTTGGCCGATAATGCCTGTGGAAGCAACACCAACTAAACTAGCGTCAATATTCAAAACTTTTGCAGTTGTTTCTTGCATGATTTTTGCGTGTTCGAGTCCAATGTTGCCAGTGACAGCATTAGCATTGCCGGAGTTCACGATAATAGCTTGTAATTCGCCATTTTTAATGGTGACTTTGTTGAGTTGAACTGGTGCTGCTTGTACTTGATTTGTTGTAAAGACACCCGCCACAGCAGCAGGTGTCTCACTGTAAATCCAACCAAGATCTTTTGATTTGTGTTTTAAACCGACATGTTGACCATCACCGTGAAATCCTAATGGTGCAGCAATGTCAGCAGTATTAAGTTGATGGATTTTTTGCAGTAATTCTGTCATAATGTTTTCCTGTTCATGAAAGTTTCTGTTAAGCGTACTGAGCTATTAATTGTAAACCAGTTGTCTCATCTAGGTTAAAAAGATGATTCATATTCTGAATTGCTTGACCAGCGGCACCTTTGATCATATTATCAATGACACTGACAATTGTGAGATATTTTGTATTAGGGTTATAGGTTAATCCAATATCTGCAAAATTGGTACCAACGACCTGTTTAATATCTGGTAGTTGATCTTTAGGCATGACACGCACAAATGGTTTATTTTTATAAGTGTCTTCAAAAATTTTTTGTAGGGTATCAGCTGATAATTGCTTGGTTAATTTAACATAAGCACTAACAAAAATGCCACGATTGATGGGGAGTAATGATGTTGTGAATTGGATATGATCAATGTTTGATTGCCAGTGTTTTAATTGTTGTGTAATTTCTGGGATGTGCTGATGGTGGTTTGGCTTGTACATGCTGAAATTTTCATTGACGTTGACAAAGTGACTTGATAAATTGAGCGATTTACCAGCACCTGAGAGGCCGCTTTTAGCGTCAATAACGATGTTTTCTTGATCTAATAATTGCTGCTGAGCAAGGGGTGCTAAGGCTAATAATGTTGCTGTAGCGTAACAACCAGGGTTTGCAATATAGTGACTATCATTTTGGTAAAAATCAGCGAGGCTATAATTAGCTTGATCTAATAAAGATTGCGGCGCAGGTGTCTTCTTGTACCAAACTTCATAGTCAGGGGCGTTAAGTCGAAAATCACCGGACAAATCAATTACCGGAAAATTAGCTTCAATAAATTGTTGTACCAAATCCTTTGACACACCACTAGAAGTGGCAAAAAAAACTAAATCAGTAGACTGCATAATATGCAAAGGATCAAAAGGGGTTGGCGCTATTTTATACATAGATTGCAGATGTGGGTAACTGACGCTAATATCTTCTGAATCGTTTGAGGTATTATGGATTGACACAACATGAACGGTAGGATGATTATGTAATAAGCGCAGCAATTCAAGACCGCCGTAACCGGTAACACCGACAATTGCGACATTGATTATTTTTTTATTCATGTTGTGCCTCCTTGAGTAGTTAATGTTATAAATATAAACCTATATGTATTTAAATACAATTAGTATGCAACATTTACATGGATATAAATGAATTAATGCATAAAAAACCATTAAAATGCTATCTTGCAAAACGAGGTAGGCAATGTTAAACTATGTCAAACAGCTACATTGTTTTACAAGTTAGAGGAGAGACACGTGTCAAAACTTAATACACAACTATTAAAAGGCACACTAGAAGGTGCGATGTTGCTCATCATTTCTCGTGAGGAGTTATATGGGTATGTTCTAAATCAAAGGCTACAGGAATCAGGATTTGACACAGTATCTGACGGCACAATCTATCCCGCGTTACAAAAATTACAACGCGAAGGATATATTGTCGGTGAAATGAGAAAATCACCCGAAGGACCAGCACGGAAATATTTTAAAATAACAGCTGATGGGAGAACACATTTGCAGTTGTTTATTGAAACATGGTCGCAATTAAAACAAAATATGGAGGGATTAATTGATGAGAATCAACGACGTTATTGGGGAAAATAATGAGTTACAAAAACAGTTGAACATGATGAATACTGCGTATTATGAACAAGTTGTCATTTATGGACGTATGCAGGGCGCGTTAAAGTCAGATCAATTGGTAGAAGCCATGTTATTAGATATTTTACGAGATATATTGGATGCACAACGTGATGGCCATGATGCGCAAGCTATTTTTGGGGATGCACATGATTTGGTTGTTAATACCTTATTAGAAATACCTGATATGAATTTGTTCATCTTATTAAAACAATATTGGTTAGCAGTAGTGGCTTTTATGTTATTAAGTTTGAGTGAACCTATTTTTAATATATTAAGAGACCAGGTTTTTTATGGTGGGAAGATGGTTATAAGTTTCATGATATCAGCTATTATATTAGCGATATTATATCGTTACCGTGAGTCCATTGCCACAGCAGTTATACATGTTGATCGACGCATTGTTTATTTTGGGTTAGCTGGTTTTATTGCCCATATGTTTATTATGACGTGGACAACAAACCTAGTACAAAATCTTTGGGTAATTCATTTCTAAATCAGAAAAAAACACTTCCGAAGAAGTGTTAGGCACGTGCAGGTAATTCTAAAATTGCTCTGGCTAAAACATGACCATTGCTTTTTGTACGCAGTTCATTGAGGAAAAAGCCGTCTTCAATATCAAGTGTTGTGTCAAGCGCAAACACACTGAGGGTATAGTTATGTGTTTTATCTGGTGGCATAGGGCCGATGTAAGCTTGATTAATTACTGGATTAGCTGGTTCGTTGGCTTTTTTTACCATATGCCATGTTGAATTCGTACCAGAAATGCCTTTGTGTGTAGCACGGAGATTTTCAGGAATGTCATCGACAGGCAAATTAGCTGCTAGCCAGTGAATCCATGGAAATCCAGTAACTGGTACGGCATCATAATCAATCAGGCTAATAGATAGAGATTGTGTGCCCTCAGGGATATCATGAATGATCACGGGAAAGTTTACCGTTGGCATATCATTTGTTCGGTAAAGCATCGGTGCATGCTTGGCATATTTATCGGGAATCAAACCATTTTCTAAAGTGACGTTAATTTTCATGTTGTTCTCCAATTAAGTTTTTCTTTGTTTGTGCTAAATGTGCCCGAACTGTTATATTCATCTGTTTATTATGCACGCGTATGGTATTTATGGCTGTGATAATTGCTGCAGTTCGCTCGTCAGCGTCTTTAATGGTAGCTGTTTCAGATTGTACATGTTTTGCAAAACGATCAATAAAAGCCATTTGTAGTGTTGGTTCATCAGCGCGAAGCGTTTCTGCTGCAGCAGTTTGTTTATCACTTTCCAATTGAGAAATGGCATCAAGATAGCCTGTGAAAAAATCATCTGCCACCGTTGTATTTTCCCAAGTAATGGGTTCATTTGGTGCATACTCTGGTTCAGTGGTAGTTGTATCTGAATTTTTCTTTTTAAATAAGTTAAAGAATGACATAGTTTAAACCTTTCATATAAAATATTTATAACTTTATTGTACCGAACATTTGTTTTATTTGGTACAATAAATTTAACATTTAAATCTGGGGAAAATTATGTCAGCACGTAAAACGGTATTTAATGACAAACAACGCATTCTGAGACTCTACTCAGCATTGATTAGTCGACGAGCCTTATCTATTGAAGAAATCGAAGATATGTTTTTTATTGGTCGAAAAACCGTACAACGTGATATTTCTGAAATCCGTGCTTTTTTGCATGACTTGCAAGTTGGTGAGTCAGTTCAATCAGAAATTGTATATGACCGTAATTTGAAAAAATATAAATTAACCGAGATGGAAAATCTTTTCCGTGTTTTTGATAAAATTAATCAGATCGATGAGGATGAACGTTGACTATTTGCCACGTTGTTTAAATCATCGGAAACGACCACGTATGGCATATACGTGGTCGTTTTTTATTTTCGATAATTGTTGTAGAATCACCCCAAAAAAGAGCGCGTTGATTTTAATGATGAGAAATATAAAGTATGTACTAAATTAATTATTTTTATGATAAAGGCACTTTATTGAAAACAACAATACTACCTTTATCATATCGATGGCGTGTATGAGAATATTCGAATATACGCCCGTCCTTTAAGCTCACTGTTTGAGTAATTTGTAGAATAGGATCTTCTTTCAAGCAATCAAGGTATTTTATATCATCATCAGTTGCTTTATCTGCACTTATACGCCGAACAGCACTTCCTATCGCCATTTTTAAGTCGTTTTGAATGAATGAAAAGATTGAGTGTTCAGCTACTTCTTGAGTTAAGTTTGAAATAACAGATAGCGGCATAATTGATTTAGTGAGCTCATATGGCTCTTGATCTAATTTTCTTAAACGATAAATGTCGTAAACAGGCACTGTTGTTGAAATGTTTAGTTGTTTGCTTTCTTCATTAGTTGGCAGCCGAATTTCAAAATGTAAAACTTGAGTGGACACGTCGGCTTTTCCGGAAAAAAGTTGCGTTGTGCCACCATATTGTGATGAAATGATGTCTAATGCAGAAGAATAGGTAGGGGATACAAAGGTACCACTACCTTGTTTTCTAATAATTAAATTATCGTTAAAAAGCATGTCTAAAGCTTTTTGGATAGTTACACGAGAAGTGTTGTACTCACTAGCAAGATCAGTTTGCCTAGGCAATGCTTCGCCAGGTTGATAATTGCCATCTTCTATTTTTTGTCGTAAATGTTTTGCTATTTCTTGGTATAAACTCATTGCTAGGATATCCTTTTAAAAGTAATTAATCAACACTATATTAACATATTTTTTGGATATATACATGTATTTTAAATATGTAAATATAATTAAATAATTTGTATTGACAAATTATTTAATTGAGAGATAATACCTGTATAAAGCCAATTATAAATTAATTACAGAGAGGTGAGATAGTTTATGAGTGAAAAAAATTTTTTGTGGGGTAATTCTGTTTCAAGCATGCAAACTGAGGGTGCTTGGAATGTAGACGGAAAGGGCCCGTCTGTTTATGATGTAAAAGCAGCCGATGAGAAATCTAGTGATTGGAAGGTGGCGATTGATGAGTATCACAGATATGATGAAGATTTTGAATTGATGGCAAATGCTGGAATGAATTGTTACCGCTTTCAAATTTCGTGGTCACGTGTAATCCCTGATGGCGATGGTGAAATAAATGAAGCGGGATTGCAGTACTATGAACGCTTTATCGATAGTCTAATCAAACATGATATTGTTCCTGTTGTTTGTCTATATCATTTCGACATGCCGTTGACCTTGGCAAAAAAATTTAATGGTTTAATTAGTGATCATGTCAGAGAAGCATTTGTTCGGTTTTCCAAGATTGTTATTGAGCGATTTTCTGAAAAAATTCAGTATTGGATACCCTTTAATGAACAAAATTGTATGACTTTTGAAGAAGGATTTCAAAACTCTGGTTATCTATCTGGATCAAAAAGTATCCAAGATTTATACAAAATTTCTGCCAATTCATTAATTGCTTATGCTAAGATTGCTGATTTTGTCCATAGTTTCCCTAATATGAAAGTTGGCGGTATGGTTGCTTACCAAGAAATGTACCCTGCTTCTCAATCGCCAGAGGATGTGATGTACACGCGTAAAGCAATGGAGTTTGTTAATGAAGATTTTTTAAGTTTCTTTGCTACTGGCCAACGTTCTCCGGAAGTAATCAATTACATGAAACGCAATAATTTGTCATCACTTAATGATGATATCAACCAATGCTTGTTAGATTATCCTAATATGACTAGCGATTTTCTAGCTTTTAGTTATTATTATAGCTTAGTTATTGACAGTCAGTTAATTATTGACAAAACTGAACCAAATCATTTTATGACACAAGGAAAGATTACGAATCATCATTTAGAAACATCAGATTTTGGTTGGCAGATTGATGCCGTTGGTTTTAGAAACACGATTATAAAAATGCATAATCGATTTATGTTACCGGTGTTTCCCGCCGAAAACGGGATCGGCGCTTTTGAGACATGGCATGGTACCGGCAGAATAGAAGATGACTACCGCATTGCGTATCATAAGGACCATATTAATGAAATGATGAAGGCGATACAAATAGATGGTGCTAATGTTATGGGCTACTTAGGTTGGGGGTTAATAGATATCCCTAGTTCCAAAGGGAATGTTGAAAAAAGATATGGATTTGTGTATGTTAATCGTAGTAATCATGACATTAAAGATCTGAAAAGAATTCCCAAAAAAAGCTACTTTTGGTTTAAAGAATTTATACAAGAAAAAAACACAGTATTGAGAAAGGCGTACTGAAATGACAAATAAAAGTCTTTGGCAAAAATTCATAGATAGATTTACACGTATTTCTATAAAAATAGGCAATCAAATACACTTGAGATCTCTAAGGGATGCTTTTGCAATGATTATGCCACTATTTATTCTTGCAGGTTTGGGTGTATTAATTAATAATGTTTTCTTCCCACTCTTCTTAAAAGGCACTTCGCTGGCAAATTTTCAAACATTTGGTAATCTGATTGTTAACGGAACCTTAAACATTGCAGGTTTGATCATTGCCCCAGTAGTTGGTTATTGTTTGGCACGAAATCGTAACTATAAAAATGCGCTTGGCGCAGCCATCGTGTCCTTAGCAGGATTGATTGTGGTAATGCCTGTAACACTGCAAGCATTACCAATCAATGGTAAGAAAGCCGTCGATATTTCTGGTTTTTTATCTTATAGTAATATTGGTGTTACTGGCATGTTCGCCGGCATTATTATTGGATTAATTGCTGCTGAATTATTTATTAAATTATCTAAAATTGAAAAAATAAAAATTAACTTAGGGGAAAATGTGCCACCAGCCGTTAGTGAATCATTTTTAACCTTAATTCCTACCATAGCTGTCATCTCCCTTTTGGCCATCATTTCTGCAATATTGTTTGTTGGATTCCACACTGATTTAATTAAACTAATTACTACGCTGATCCAAGAACCATTGCGTCGCGTAAATACTAGTTTACCGGGATTTTTATTAATATATTCAGTGGGAAATCTCCTGTTTGGATTTGGTATTCATCAAGCGGTTATTAACGGTACTTTGTTAGATCCTGTGTTGCTTATTAACACAAATAAAAATATGCAAGCTTTTGCTGCTGGAGATCATGTGCCTTATATTATTACCAGTGTTTTTCGAGACACGTTTGGTATGATGGGGGGGACAGGTAGTACCATTTGTTTGCTAGTCGCAACGTTTTTATTCTCTAGAGTAAAGGCTAGTCGTGAGGTGACAAAACTGTCAATTGTTCCCGGAATTTTTAACATTAATGAACCCGTCATCTATGGCTATCCTATTGTATTCAATATTCCGCTACTTATACCATTTGTATTAACGCCAATCATATCATTGCTAATTGCTTACTATGCGACTGTGTTGGGGTTAATGAACAAGACCGTTGTGTTAGTACCTTGGACCACACCACCATTGATTAATGGCTTCCTAGCAACTGGCGGTGATTGGCGAGCTGTTCTTGTGCAATTATTAAGTTTCATTATTGGTGTGCTGTTCTACATACCATTTATGAAAATCAGTGAACAGGTTTTGTTAAAACAGAATCAAGCATAAAAAAGGAGAATACTTCTGATGTCTACAAAAAATATTATGTTATGTTGTGTGGCAGGAATGAGCACTAGTTTACTAGTGAATAAAATGAAGAAAGCAGCGACTGAATTAGAAAAAGATGTCGTTATATTTGCCACATCAGTTTCTGGGTTTGATCAAGAATTGGCTAGTCGAGAGGTTGACTGTGTCATGTTAGGACCCCAAGTCAGCTATATGGAAAAAGATTTTAAAGAAAAACTCAAGGACAAAAATACGCCACTAAGTGTGATTAATATGCAGGACTACGGCATGATGAATGGCGAAAAGGTTTTATTGCAGGCATATGAATTGATGGGAGGGGAGTAATATGGATGACCAGTATCTCAACGTCATCATGGGTATCATCATGAATGCTGGCAATGCAAAGGGATTAGCACATGAAGCTCTTGAATCTGCAAAACAAAACGATTTTGAAAAAGCGAATCAACTGATGGCAGAATCTAACCAGTCATTGGCAGAGGCTCATAATGTTCAAAGCGAGATGTTAACAAAAGAAGCACAAGGTGAGCATACCGAGATGAATTTATATATGGTTCATGCACAAGATCATTTAATGACGGCTATAACCTATCAAGATCTGGTAAAAGAATTAATAACATTATACAAAAAGAATGCACAATAGAACTACGCTAACTAGTTGTGCCATGACATTTTATTTTGTCAGGTGAGGTAGTGTGTTATTAAAAGAACTGACCAATCAACTCGATCAACGATAATCTATCTGAAAGCAAATTCATGTAACTTTATTCAATGCGGTTTATACTATAGATAATGTGGATGTTAAACAATTAGTGGTTTAACGCTGATCCTTAGAATGCCATTAGGAGGTTAGTGAATGACAAATCAATATGATTATGATGTTTTGTATCTTGGTAGTGGACATGGCACATTTGATGGTGCGATTCCGTTAGCGCAATCAGGTGTTAAAGTTGGCGTCATTGAAGCTGATATGATTGGTGGTACGTGCCCTAATTATGGTTGTAACGCTAAAATAACGCTTGATGCACCGGTAGTGTTAACGCGAGCAGCAGAACGATTGTCTGGCATTGTTCAGGGCAACCTGAACATTGATTGGGCGCAAAATGAGGCGCATAAAGAAACTGTTATTAATGGCTTGCCAGATATGATTGGTGGTTTGCTAACTGATTCTGGAATCGATGTGATTCACGGCCGTGGTGTGTTTGAAGATAATCACACGATTGTTGTTGCTGGTAAATCAGTCACTGCTGATAAAATTGTCATTTCAACTGGTTTAAGGCCTCATCGTCTTGATATTTCTGGTTCTGAACTAGCGCATGATAGTCGTGAGTTTATGTCGTTAAAGACTCTGCCACAGAAAATAGCCATTATTGGATCGGGCTATATTAGCATGGAATTTGCGACAATTGCAAATGCAGCTGGCGCTGACATTACTGTGCTTATGCATGGCGAACATGCCTTGCGACAGTTTCATGCTCCCTACGTTGACAAAGTTGTCACTGATTTAAAGCAACGTGGTGTAACATTTATTTCAAATGCGGCCGTTACTGCATTTGAACAAAATGGTGATCAAATGCAGGTGATATATGGTGACAACAAGTCTTTGTCAGTTGATTGGGTATTAGATGCTTCGGGTCGTGTACCAAATGTGGATAACATTGGTTTAGAAACACTTGGGTTGACCCACACTAAGTCAGGTATTCCTGTAAATGACTATTTGCAAACAAATATTGATAATATTTATGCATCGGGTGATGTGATTGATAAAACACAACCTAAATTGACACCAACAGCCATTTTTGAATCAACGTATCTTTTCAAACAATTTTCTGGTCAAACAAAGGCACCAATTCATTATCCTGTTGTGCCATCAGTTGTCTTTACGTCACCAAGAATTGCGCAAGCAGGTATGTTGGTACAAGATGCTGAAAAAGGAGATTATGTGGTACAACAAACTGATCTCACAACAGATTGGTATCGCCAAGTTGACAACGAAACACTTGCTGATAATACATTGATTTTTGATCAACAACACAATTTAGTTGGTGTTACTGAAGTCAGTGAGCAGGCTGAAAACGTGATTAATACGTTATTGCCAGCTATTGAATTTAAATTTGGACCGGATGAAATTGGCAGATTAATTCATTTATTTCCTTCGATTGGTATGGCAACATGGGGACAATTATAAAAATAGAGTAGTTATATCATTTTTGAACAGCGGGAGCTGTTTTTTTTATGATGTAATTTTCAAAAAAACTTGACATCTTTATTAATGTTGTTTATATTAACTATATTAATATAAACGAGGAATTGAAAGATGAAAACAAAGTTTTTAACAGTTCTATTTGTACTTGGTTTATTCATATGCATGTTGGACACGACGATTATGAATGTCAGTTTACCTACTATTAGTAACGCTTTGCATGTTGGATTGGACGACATATCGTGGGCATTAAATGTTTATCTCATTTTGTTTGCAGCGTTGACGATACCATTGACACGTTTGGCAGAAGTATACGGTATCCAAAAAGGCTTTTTACTGGGCGTCATTTTGTTTGGGATGGGATCGATAGTGTCGGCCGCCGCACCAGCTCTTAATATCTTATTAATTGGCAGAGCAATTCAAAGCATTGGGGCAGCAATAGTATTTCCGTTAGCTATGACACTGGCTATTAGCTTAGTGAATGATGACCATCGAACGGGGATGATAGGAATCTTAGGGATTACACAAGGAATTGTTGGCGCACTTGGACCGACCATTGGCGGTATTGTGACACAATTTTTGGGTTGGCGTTGGATTTTTTTAATCAATGTGCCATTAGTTATTATTATGCTTGTATTGGGCATGATCTATCTCACACTGAAACATGAAGTGCAACATAAACAACGTTTAGACGTTTGGGGCGCAATACTCAGTATTATTTTTTTGTCCAGCTTATCGATTGGTCTCATTCAAGGGCGAGTCTGGGGATGGCATGCTTGGTTAACTATCACATGTTTTGGTTTGAGTAGCATGAGCTTTATATTATTTTTAATTGTAGAACAACGCAGTGTTAATCCAATGGTACCACTGCAATTATTCAAGAATCGCGTATTTTCAATTTCGGCTATCATTATTATTTTAAGCAATTTATTTTTAGTAGCCACGACGGTAATTTTACCAACTTATTTCACAAGTATTGCTGGGTTTGATGCACTACATGCATCTTTATTAGTCGCACCAATATCGTTGGCTATTTTTATATTTTCACCAATTTCGGGATTTGCCCAAGCCATTATTCAACCAAAATGGTTGCTCACTTTGGGATTTTTAATCATGACTTGCGGTTATCTGTGGCTGGCAAACGGTGCGCTAGTTAATCAAACACAAACCATTCTATCTGGCACAATGGTGGGCATGGGCTACGGCTTAATAGCTGGACCAATATTAGTGATAGCCGCCGGTAGCTTGCATGGTAAATTATTAACGGCTTCACAAAGTGTCACAAGTGTTTTACGTCAAGTTGGTGCTATGCTGGCGGTTGCTATATTTATAACGAGTTTGTATGGCAATTTGGCGCTATCAAAAAAACAGTCACAATCTTATGCAGAAAGCAGTGTCAACAAATTGGCAATACCGAGTGAACAAAAAATAACTATGATCGGCAAAATAGCACATAAATCACATGATGATCACTTTATTCAAACAGATACTACTGCGTTACCACGAGAGATATCGGATAGTATTAAGGACATTGAAATACACACTACTGTACTGTTACGGTCATCTTTTGAGAAGCTTTATGCGATTTCTGTGCCGTTTTTATTAATGTGTGCGGTGTTAAGTTTATTTTTGAAAGAAAAACAACCGTTATAAATGTCGTGTATAATATTTAATAACGAACAGAAGGCAGGTAAAATTATGTCAATGAAGGGCAGAGAAGTCATTTTAGGCATTTTGCAGGGGGGATCACATACTGGTTATGAAATTAATGATATTTTACAGACACGATTAAGTCATTTTTTTGATGCGACTTTTGGCATGATTTATCCGACTTTAAAAAAGTTAGAAGCCGAAAAATTAGTGACTAAACAACAAATATCACAAACTGATCGACCAAATAAGAACATTTATACGATTACAAAAGCAGGGCAAGCAGCATTTTCAAAAGCCATTAGCGAACCGACTTCGGATGAAATTTTCAAATCTGATTTTTTGATGCATCTTTATTTTAGCCAAGATTTACCAACAGAACAGGTGGCTTTATTTTTTAAAGAAGAGATTTCACGTAAAGAAGCTAAATTGGCAACACTGCAAGCACAATTGGCAACGTGGTTAGAAAATGGCATGACAGATCGACAGCAGATAACGTTTGATTATGGTATTGCATATTATACAGCAACACTAGAAGTTTTAAAGAAAGCAGCAAAATCAATAGCCAGCTAATAGAATGTGAACCTGCTACAATAATCTTGTAAGAGTACATCGTTAGCAAGGAGATATTATGACAAATAAAAGCTTATATCATACTGAAATTGAAAATACAGCTGGCTTAGTTGGTCGCGTCAAAACGATTATAACTAAGGATCTCAGTGTTCAGACTAGTGGCCCTTTGAGTGATGAACCCGGTACTAATCCGGAACAACTATTAGGGGCGGCGTTAGCCACTTGCTTGAACGCAACAATTGAGGCGGAAGAAAAGCGGAGACAACTAGAACATAAGAGTGTTGTTCGTGTCGGTGTAGACATGGCACGTGATACACAAGGATTTCAGTTTTTTGTTACAGCACAAGTAAAATTACCACATGTCAGTCGTCAAGAGGCGGAAGACATGTTGGCAATTGTCGCGCAGCGTTGTCCTGTATCTAAATTGTTATCTGGCAGTTCGAATGTTCAGATTGTGTTGGTTGATGATTTTAATGTTATGTCATAAACTGATCAAAGCTTAAATTAGCAGAGAATATGACGTGAAAATTTCTAACTGTAGTGATAGGTAACTAGCAAGCGTTGCATAGGCGTAAAATTCATTGATGAATAAAAAATAATGACATATGTCGAAATATAATTAAAAACAAGGGAACCTAAACCTAAAGCGTTGTTTGAGGTGTCCTTGTTTTAATTTGCTTAGTAATTATAATAAATGTTATTCCAATTATACATACCATACGTGTGCGCTGAACATATTAAAAAATTGTGCTGTCATTCACAAAATGATAAAATGTATATTTAAAATTGCAATTAATGTCATAAAAGTGCCCAAAGTCTTTTAAAATCGACTTTTTTAAAACCAAAGTGGTATAGTGTAAATATACTATGTTTTGAAAGTTATTCAAAACATAAATTTTTATGGGGGTTTATTATGACAACTGTTCAAGAATTGACAGAAATTGTTGGTAACAATCACATCATCACTTCAGCTTCAAAATCATTGCGCTATCGAAGTGGATACCGTAGTGGGCAAGGTGATGCGTTGGCGGTTGTACTGCCTGGTAATATGATGGAGTTATGGCAAGTATTGAAAGTACTACATGCCCATAATACAATTATTATTATGCAAGCATCTAATACCAGCTTAACTGAAGGATCAATTCCGGCACCAGGCTACGATCGTGAATGTGTTGTGGTTAATGGGACACGAATTAAAGGTGTGCAATTGATTAACCATGGTGAAGAAGCACTTGCTTTTCCAGGTACAACGCTATTTAAACTCGAAAACGCATTAAAAGCGATTAATCGAGAACCACATTCAGTTATTGGGTCATCCAATTTAGGGGCATCTGTCATTGGTGGTATCAATAATAATTCTGGTGGTGCATTGATTCAACGTGGGCCAGCGTATACAGAATTATCATTGTATGCTCAAATTGACGCAAATGACGAATTGCATCTCGTGAATCATTTAGGCATTGACTTAGGAGAGACGCCTGAGGAAATGATTAATAATCTCGAAAATCGTAATTTTGATATTGATAAAGTTAAAAAAGACGAAAAGCGTGTGGGACACAATCGCGACTATGAAGCCCGTGTACGCAATATTGGATCACATACACCAACGCGTTATAATGCTGATCCTAACGAATTATATGAAGTTTCCGGTGCCTCTGGTAAATTAGCAGCTTTTGCTGTTCGCTTGGATACATTTCCTAAAGAAGGGGCTTCACAGGTGTTTTACATTGGCACGAATGAGCCTGCAGTGTTGGAAAAATTGCGGCGCCATATTTTATCTGAATTTAAGAATTTACCTGTATCTGGGGAATATATGCATAAAGAAGCATATGATTTAGCTAAAAAATATGGCAAAGATTCACTGCTTGTGATTGATACAATAGGGACGAATATGTTGCCGTATTTGTTTAGTTTGAAGTCAACAGCTGAACGTATATTAGGTCATATTCCGACCTTTAAACCCTACTTTCCTGATCGTTTATTGCAACATGTAGGTCAAGTATTTCCAAATCAGTTGCCAAAAAGAATTGAAGCCTATAGCGACAAGTATGAACACTATTTGCAATTAAAAATGGTTGGTGATGGCATTGATGAAGCACGTCAATATTTGAAAGAATTTTTCAAAACTGAGTCAGGGGACTATTTGGAATGCACGCCTTCGGAGGCAGATCGAGCTGCAACGCATCGTTATGTCACAGCTGGTGTCGCTATTAGATATCAAGAAGTCTTCCAAAATAAAAAATTGGATATTTTACCATTAGATATTGCTTTACCTCGTAATGAGTTTGATTGGTTTGAACATTTGCCAAAGGAAATTGAAGATAAAATTGAACATAAGTTGTATTATGGCCATTTTCTAGATCATGTGATGCATCAGGATTACATTTTAAAGCCAGGTGTTGATCCACATGAATTGAAATTAGAAATGTTGAAATTGCTTGATAAGCGTGGGGCTATTTATCCTGCCGAACATAATGTTGGTCATTTGTATCATGCCGCTTCAACATTAGTGAGTCATTATAAGCGTAATGATCCGACTAATAGTTTCAATCCAGGTGTTGGTTTGACGACCATGGAAAAATACTGGGGTAATTACTAATTAATAAAAATACCAAAAATGTTTTTTAACATTTTTGGTATTTTTATTGTTTATTTAATTATTAGTCATTTGATCAAAATCATCAACCATGTCTTTTGGTCCCACAACAGATAAAATATCTTTATGATGTATTTTATATTTTGAATCGGGCGCAACAATCACTTCGCCTTCATGACGCACGGCAATGACATTCAAACCGAATTTTTTGTGAATATTTAGTTCGGAGATGGTTTTTCCAGTAAAGGTTGGATTGACAATCTGAACCTCTGCCATTGAATAATCATCAGATAATTCAATAAAATTTAACATATTTGGCGCTAGGAGTTTACGACCAATACGTTCACCCATTTCTCGTTCGGGCTGGACAACCAAGTCAGCACCGATTTTTGTTAAGACGCGTAAATGGGTGCGGTTTTCGGCTTTTGCGATGACATTTTTAGCACCGAGATCTTTTGCATTGATGGTAGCTAAAATGCTTGCTTGCATATTATGACCAATGGCAATGACCACATGATCAAAGCTCGCAATATCTAATTTTCGTAAAACGTCATCTTCTTGTGCGTCAGCGATAACAACTTGAGTCGCAATATCACGATATTCATTAACGTGTTCTTCACTGATATCAATACCAAGTACGTCTTGTCCATTGGCGATAAGGGTTTCAAGTAACGCACCGCCAAAGCGGCCGAGTCCAATGATAGCATAAGTTTGGCGCATAATGAGCATCTCCTAAATTTCTATAACATAGCGATTAAACTAACCGATAATGACTGATTCTTCTGGGTATTGGTATGGTGCGTGATCTGAATGTACGTTTAGAATTGAGAACATGACCGTGTAGACTCCTACACGGCCAACAAACATAGTTAGCATAATAACACATTGTCCAAAAATATTTAAGTGTGGTGTGAGACCAAGTGTTAATCCAGCTGTTGCAAAGGCACTGACAACTTCAAAAATGATATATTCTAACCCGTATTTGGAATCAGTACCTTGTGTTAACATGAGTAAAAATGATAAAACACCTAAGAAAAGCAGTGATACAAATATCAGTAAGAGCGATCGTGAAATATTTTCGTTTGTCAACCGACGATGTGCAAACGTAACATCTTTTTTGCCGCGTAAAGCAGCATGTGTTTTAAGTAGTAAGACACCCAATGTTGTTGTTTTGATACCACCAGCCGTTGAACCAGGTGTACCACCGATATACATCATCATAATTGTTAACAAAATTGTAGCAGGTGCCATTTGACTGAAACTAAATTGTGAAAAGCCAGCTGTACGATAAGAAATTGACATAAAAAGGGTATTTGTAACCCGATTAAATTCAGATAAATGTGGTGCAATAGCTAAATTACTTTCAGTTAATTCAAATAATAGCCAGCAACCAATAATCAGCGCACCAGTCATCATAAGCGCGAGTTTTGAATGTAAGGTTAGTTTGTGTGAATGGCGATAAAGTAGGACATCACGCCAGACTAAGAACCCTAAGGATCCGGCGACAATCAGAGCAGCAATAATAAGTAGAATCCAAGGTTGGTTAGCATAGGCCATATCACCAGCTGGTAAAATTGAAAATCCAGCGTTACCAAAGGCTGAAATAGCGTGAAAAACAGCATAGAATAAGCCACGCTTGAGACCAAAGTCATGGACGAAAAAAGGGGTTAACAGGATGGCGCCAACAATTTGAATAATAACTGATAACTTAATGACGTAACCAAAGACGGCTCTTGTATCGTAAAGGCTCTCTAAGCTATAAACTTCTTGAACCATCATTTTATCACGTAAATTCATTTTTCGGCGAGTTGCCGTAAAAAGTAAAACCGAAAAAGACATGAAGCCTAGAGCACCAATTTCAATTAAACACATGATCACAATTTGCCCAAAAACTGTCCAATGTGTTGCTGTATTAACGACAGTTAAACCTGTGACAGAGGCAGCTGAAGTTGCGGTAAATAAGGCATCCATAAACGAATGACCCATGTCGCCATTATAGCTAAAAGGTAGCATGAGTAGCAAAGCACCGACAGTGATGACTGATAAAAATCCTAACGTTAAACGTTGTGGCATAGAGAGCCGCGACAGAAATGTGCGTCGTTGGGATTGGTTATGAAATTTCTTCATTTCTGCTGCAGTTGGGAGCTCTATTTTTCGTGACATATTTTACTTAATTCAACTTCCTTTGTATTAAAAGTGAGGATTTAACTATTTTAACATGCTTTATTTCATTATACACGTTATAAAGTTATGGATTGATGCCAAGTAAAATAGTCTGTACGATTTATGATTTTGGATGATGATTGGGGCGGTGATAGTGCTGCTTTCAGGATACAATTGAAAGTACACATTAAAGGTCTAATAAATGTCAATTTTTAAGAAAGTTGTTGCATAAACATGTGAAATTGATCGTCAATTTGTTGCGCTGTTAATGTGCCAGTTAATGCTACTATACTCATTCCCTCAATGAGTAACATAAAATTGTCAGCAATTATTTTTGTATCATGACAAGTTACTTTATTTTGTTTGACACCAAGATCTAAAATGGCGCGCACAGTTGCTTTAGTTGCGTTTGTTTGTTTTTGTTTTAACCTTTTATCACAATCAGCATGATGGGTGAATGAATATTCATACATTGCGCGAAGTAGCGAAGGTGCACCGTTTATATGGTTGATCAATCTATTTTTGTGTTCGCCAAGATAGACACGTATTAATTGGTCGAAAGATGGTTCATTTTTGACAGCTTCACGAATATCATCAAATTGGCGTACAGAACGTTGTGTGATTGTTTCAAAAAAAATGTCATCAGTGGCACGAAAATATAAATAAATACCACCACGACTAATACCACATGCATCAATAATATCTTGCATGGTGACATTTAAAAAACCTTTTGTCGAAAAAACTTTTTGAGCACCAGCAATAATTATTGCTTTTTTAGATTCACGTCGCTTGTTTGGCATTATTTCATTCATAAAAACACGCTTTCTAAATTTAATATGACATGAGTGTCATTACGTAGTATAATTCATTTTATAAAATGACACAAGTGTCATTATAAGAAAAGGGGACTTGTATTTATGAACTTATCTATCCAGAAGGTAACAGGAGTTGCGATGCTGATTGCAATTAACATTATATTGGGTAAAATCAGTGTTGGGCCTGCATTTGCTGCGGTCAATTTTGGCTTTATATCATTGGTTTTAGCGGGTTACTTATACGGTGTTAAATTAACGATGTTAGCTGCTGTTTTAGCTAATCTGCTGGCTTTTACGATTATGGGTAGTGGGGCGTTTTCGTTTTGGTTTGTCATACCGGCTGCCATTGCAGGTGCAACGTACGGACTATTACATAAACCATCTTTATTTCGTATCTTCATCGTTAATATAGTTGTTGTTGTAGGGGTCAGTTTTTTATTTAATACGCGTTTAATTGCCTATGTTTACCATTTAAATTATGAGGCATTGTTGACGACAAGAATATTCAAGATGATTACGAGTCTCATTGTGCAAGTTATAGTAACTTATATGTTATTGAATCACACTGCTATGATTAATTTAAAAAAGCAGCGATGATCGAAATTTTATAATAGACAATGCACCAGTTAAAAAAGCTATAAATCTTTTAATGGTCATTGTCTAAAACAATCATAAAGGATCTGCAGCTTTTGTCTATTTTAAAATATCTTGAATCACATGAGCTAGTGAAATGGTTTTCATATGGTCATAAGCAGCAGTTTCAATACCATCATAAAATTGATTTAATGTATCTTGAATATGCCCGCCGACTAAACAGTTGGGGTTTGTTTTAGGGTCAATATGTAGTAACTTATGCGTCATATTGATAGCGCAATAAACAGCATAAATACTTATATCATTTGGTGATTTTGCTAGCTCTGGCGCTGCTATACCTTGATGTGTTGTTAACAAGTTTGCTGCCCGTAAGTCAAGCATTAAATTACGCACAACGCTGGCATTTGAACCAATACTTGCTGCAATGGCTTTGCTAGATAAATCATGTTGTTTAAATATCTCAATATAAGCTAAAATGTGTATTGCATCGCTTAATTTATATGAAACGCGCATATTCTCATCCTATCAGTTAGTTATTCAAGCATTATAGCACAGTTATGAGGCGCAAAAAAGACATCTGATTAACGATGCCTTTTGATGATTTTAGTTTCGAGCCAGAATTTCTTTGAGTGCTGTTGGTAGTGGTGTTAAGTCGCGTCCCAAAATGTCGGCTAAATCCGTTGAAATTATAGCCAATGAACCTTCATCAATTGGTGATTGAAATGAAGCAAACATCGTTGCCAAATCGTGTGGCAAACCGCCTTTTTCCAATGTTGTAACATAGTCTGCCAGTGTTTCTTTTGTCACTGTAATTTTTTCTTGTGTTGCTTGCGCTAAGGCTAAACCAAGTGATTCATAATCATTGGCAGGTCCGGAAAATTCATAAATTGCCTTTGGTGAATCGCTGACAAGTACTTTAATAGCAGCTTCAGCATATTCGCGTTCTAAAGCCCATCCAGCACGGCCAGATGCCCAGTAGGAGGTGGCATGTTGGCTGGCACCCGCGGTGATAAATCCCATTTCGTTTTCAAGATACCAGTTATTTCTCAATAATGAGTATGGCAGACCGGATGCAACCAATGCGTGTTCAGTTACAAGATGATCGCTAGCCAGCGCGCTAATTGACTTGTCTGCTTGAGCAAAACTTGTATAAGCTACAAATGAGACATTGTTAGCTACTAAAGCAGCAACAACATTTTGATGCTGTGTTTCACGTGGAACCGGGCCACCGGGTTGAGACGAAATAAACAACACACGATCGACACCAGAGAATGCACGTGTCATTGAAGATTTATCATCATAATCTGCTTCACGTACATCAGCACCGGCAAATAATTCGCGCGCTTTTTCAATGTTTCTAGCAATGACAACAATATCTTTGACCGCGACTAATTCTTGTAGGTAGTGGTAAGCTAATTGGCCAAAGTGACCTGTTGCAGCGGTAATTGCGTATTTCATGGTATTTTTTCCTTTTCTATTATCTATACAAGTATTATAGCACAACTTGTTGTTTATAAAACAACAAGTTGTTAAAACAATTAAGTGTGCTTGTATAATTAAGTCAAATCAAAAATATATTCTATAAAGTGCAGGTCATGTCCGACACTCAATTTAGCAATTGAAGCATTAATTGGGTGAGTTTTTGTCAAATATGTGACTATTAATTTTAGAATGCGTATTGGATGGGTATAGGGTCTATGACAATCAGTTTGGATACTAGCTGCTTGTCAATGCCCATCTTTTGGATTGTTTACTATCTGATTATCTAAAAGGTTTCAAGTTAATAACACTTAAAAATACTAAATTGTATAACAGATTAATCAGTCACACGTCTATCTGAAAACAAAGCAATAGGTGAACACAGAACTAGCATGATAGCACAAATAAGGTAAGTTTTACTAAATGCCTGACTCAATTGTATGTTTTTCTGTTGTTTAATTTGATGTAGCACATTTTGCAGTTCAATTTTTTGCGCTAACAGTTGAATAGCTGTTGACACCTTGTTTTGACCATTTTCAAGTGTTGTGCTGCCACTTAGTAGCGCATCAATGATAGCAGTTAGTTGGGTATTGGAAACAGTTAAATGACTTGTTTTTCTGAGTGATTCGGTCAATTGACGATTGCCAGTGCTTAGTTTTTGTGCAGCATCATAGAGCGTTCTATAGTCTGTACCTGGTTCTGGAATAGGTAAATTACTTTTATCTGAGGCAGCTGCTTTAAGTTTATTCGTCAGTTGAGCTTGCTTAGCCGCGTAGTCAGTATTTTTGCTGTCATTATTTGAAAATAGTGATTTAATTTCTGTTGTTGCTACGTTTCTAACAGTATCCGATATATTTTTGCTGTTAACAGCTGCAATTGCAGTGTCTCTGATATTGTTTTTAGCAGTAGCAACATTTGCATTGAGTATTGTTACTAAAACAGCAATTCCTAAGCACATACCAATTTGACGAGCAGAATTAGCAATGCCAGATCCGGTACCTGTTTTAGCTTGCGGCAAATGTTTAACTGAGGATACATAGGATACAGTGGAAAATCCAAATCCGGCACCGCTAATAATTAAGAATACAATCATTACTGCTCGAGAAGTATCTGTGGTTATTAATGATAGCGTTAAAAAGCTCGCTGATATGAGTAATATACCAATAAAATTAACAGGGTTAGTACCAATTTTGTCGGCTAATTTGGTGCCTAGTGGCATACCGACAACGATTGCTAGAGAAACTGGAATAATGGTTAATGCTGAATGCAAGGCAGTGTAGTTTAAAACATTTTGTAAATAGTAATTAAAAATAACACTTGGGACCACCAAAGCAAAACCAGTGATTAAATAAACAATGCTTGAAGCTGTGAATGTTTTTTCACGGAAAAGGTTGAATTCAACGATAGGAGATGACGCTTTGAATTCCACGAAGATAAATAGTATTATGCCAATAATACCAGCACCAAAACTTGATAAGATTAAGGTTGAGGTCCAACCGTATTCTCTGCCTTCCAGTAGACCAAATGTTACACCACCTAACATTAGTGTTAACATTAGCATGCCCAGTATATCGAAGTTACCAGTCAAGGTGTCGTCATAGGATTCACTTGTAAAAATGAGTACAAGTAGGAAAGCGATGATGCCAATTGGCACATTTAAGCCAAAAATCCAATGCCACGAAGTATATTCTAAAATAATACCACCGGCTGCAGGACCACTAGCCGCGGCAAGGGCCGTAAACGCACCGACAACAGCAGCGATCTTAGATATGTTTTGTTTCCCTAAAAGATGAGTACCTATTGGTAAGACGAGTGGTGTGATAATCGCACCGCCAATACCTTGGAAAAATCTAAACACGAGTAACATGGACAGTGAATTAGCATACATACAAGCTGCAGAAAATAAGGTGAAGCAAGCTAACCCCAGTAACATGATTTTTTTTCGGCCAAATTTATCAGCTAATTTAGTCGCAGAAATCATAAATACAGCAAGTGCCAATGCGTAAATCGTTGCCACCCAACTGGCACCAGATAAATTAGTGTTGAATTCTGTCATGAGTTTAGGTAGGGCAATGTTAACGATTGTACTATCTAGTGTTCCCATAAACATGGCAATGATCAGACCGCTAAAACCAAATAATTTTCCTGTTCTACTCATGAAAGGACCCCCGCTTTGAATAACATTGTTAATTTCCTCCTTTTGCACTACTTAATGTGTAGTCCTAATTTTTGTCACTTGTGTGACATCAATGTATAGTGTACGCTAAACATAGTGAAAGAAACGTGATATGAATACTATTTTAACTAGTGACTCATTTTCAAAAATGTGTGAATCATGAAATTATCACCCAAAGGAAGATAATATGAAAAACAGAATAGCGGGACAAACTAGTGGTAGAATTAGGAATGCAATGTTGATATTATTAAAAGAAGAACAGAGTTTGGGGAAGATAACAATAGCAGCATTGAGTGATGAAGCAGGTATTTCCAGAAGAACTTTTTATCGCTATTATGCATCTAAGGAAGAGATTTTAACAACGTACATAGCCAATTTGATTAATGATTATATTGCGGAATTAAGGCAAAGTCGTTTACAAAAATTTGAGGATTTGGTCTCTTTTTTCTTCAATTTTTGGACGCAATATGCTGACGAATTATCAATTCTACAAAAGGCAGGCTTATTTTCACTTATTGTCGAGACCAGTAATAAAATGATACCTGCTTTATATCCTACTGTTGAAGCTCCTTGGCAGATTTCATCAAAAAATCAGCGGGACATTGTGTATGCTACGAGATATGGTATTGGCGGTTTCTGGAATGTATTGAGTCAATGGTTGGCAGTTGATAGAGAAAATATTAGTGTGTCAGAATTATCTCATATTCTTTTGAACGCAATGACATCGGCACAGGGTAGATAATGGTATCGTGATTAATAGTTCAATTTTTACTACCATTAATTTTTTAATACGATAGATAAGTAAGGGAGATCATGTGATAAATAAAGAGTTTGATGACATTGAAGAAGAAAACACATATGAAAATATCAATTTTTCAAGTATGAGGGATAAAATCCGGGTATCAGATGTTACTTTTGTAAACTGTACATTTGATCAAAATAATTTCAAAAATAGCGAATGGCTAGATTGCACATTTTCAGGGATTAATTTTTCTAACTTTAACTTTGAAAATAGTGTATTGTACAGAACAGAATTTAAAAACTGTAATTTATTAGGAACAGATTTTAGCGGTAATACTTGGAAAGATAACACAATAGAGAATTCCAGAGCTGATTACGCAACATTTAATTCGTCTAAACTGACAAATACACACATTAGAAATTCTAATTTTAATGAAACCTATTTTAGAGAAGTAGCCTTCCAAAAAGGCTTTGTAGCAAAAGAAAGCACATTCAATCATGCAGACTTTTTGGAATCTAAGCTAACAACTGTAGATTTATCATCAAGTGATTTTGATGACATTATTTTTACGCCAGAGAACATCAAAGGCTTGATAATCAATCAATTTCAAGCGCATATTCTTTTAAGTAATTTTGGTGTCATTATTCGTTAAAATGAGCTGCACCGTGTGTTTTTAAAATTAGAACTGTGTCGTTATTATATTGATGATAGTTGTCTATTCGATCAATTATTCAGTAAATTAATTGAAACAATTGGACAGTAATAAACATGATATAATATTCTTTAACGAAAAAGCCACGAACAATGTGTGTTCGTGGCTTTTTTAAAAATATTTTAGAAAGTGGAATTGCGTGAGTCGGATCACGACTGACGCTTTGGTAAAATATAATGACCGAATTAACACCAGTCATTGAGATGCGACATATTATCAAAAAGTTTGGTAATTTTGCGGCCAATGATGACATTAACCTACAAGTCCAACAAGGTGAAATTCACGCGTTACTTGGTGAGAACGGTGCAGGAAAATCAACATTAATGAACATTTTAACAGGCTTGTTACAACCAACGTCAGGAGAAATCCTGATTAATGGCAAACAAGTTACGGTTGATTCACCATCAAAGTCTGATGCACTGGGTATTGGTATGGTGCATCAACATTTTATGTTAATTGATGCTTTTACAGTAACAGAAAATATTATGTTAGGTTCAGAAATTACAAAGGGGTTGACGTTAGATACCAAAACAGCAGCCCAAAAAATCAAACAATTATCTGAACAATATGGTTTGCAAGTTGATCCCTATGCTAAAATATCAGATATTTCGGTTGGGCAACAACAGCGTGTTGAAATATTAAAAACACTCTATCGTGGTGCTGATATTTTGATCTTTGATGAACCTACTGCTGTGCTAACACCACAAGAAATTGATGAGTTAATTGCAATTTTCCATAACTTGGCCAAAGAAGGCAAATCAATCATTCTAATCACACATAAACTTGACGAAATTCGCGCTGCTGCGGACACTGTGACGGTGATTCGTGCCGGAAAATCTATTGAGACATTTCCAGTTGCGGGTGTATCATCTCAGGAGTTAGCTGATCTCATGGTCGGTCGTGAGGTGCATTTCAAGACGCTCAAGGATACAGTTGAAGTCGGGGAAACAATCCTTAAAATTGACAAGATTGAAGTCCAAAATGCGCGTGGCATTGCTGCTGTTAAAGATTTTTCGTTGGATGTTAAAGCTGGTGAAATTGTCGGCATTGCAGGAATTGATGGCAACGGTCAAACAGAATTAATTCAAGGAATCACTGGTTTAGCCAAAGTGCAATCTGGTACTGTGTGGTTGCAAGGTAAAGATATGACGAACAAAACACCACGTCAAATCACTGAGACAGGTGTCGGGCATATTCCAGAAGATCGATTGCGTTTTGGTATGGAAGTCGAAATGACTTTATCAGAAAACTTGGCACTACAAACGTACTACAAATCGCCTCTTTCAAAAGCTGGCGTACTACAACCAGTTGCAATGGATGAATTAGCTAATAAATTAGTCAAAGAATTCGATGTACGTTCAGCCGGTATTCAAGTGACTGCGGGCTCAATGTCTGGTGGTAATCAGCAAAAAGCGGTCATTGCACGTGAACTAAATCGTGATAATGACCTTATTATTGCCGCACAACCGACACGAGGATTAGATGTTGGTGCCGTTGAATATATACATCAACGTTTGATTGCCCAGCGGCATGCAGGTAAAGCGGTATTGGTTGTGAGTTTTGAGTTAGATGAAATACTTAACTTGTCAGATCGTATTGCTGTTATTAATGCCGGTCAAATCGTAGGTATTGTTAATGCAAAAGATACGAATAAACAAGAATTAGGGTTGTTGATGACGGGGATGAGTTTAACAGATGCACGCGCAGCACTCAAAGAAACGGTGAACGCCTAATGACAACACAAAAAAATTCACTTTCAGTTGCCCTATTTTCGGTTCTTTTTGGCCTCATTATTGGTGCCATCATTATGTTGGTATTTGGTTATAATCCTATTTCTGGTTATATGGCATTACTTGGTTCAGCCTTTGGATCAATGCAAGATATTGGTGGTGTTTTGACCCAAATGACGCCGTTAATTTTAACAGCGTTAGGTTTCACAGTGGCCCAAACAGCTGGCTTCTTCAATATTGGATTATCTGGTCAAGCATTAGCAGGCTGGGTGGGGGCTGTTTGGTATAGTCTCAGTTTTCCAAATATGCCAATCTATCTGATGATTCCTAGCGCATTGATTATAGGCGCTGGATTGGGTGCATTAGCAGGTGCTATTCCAGGTTGGTTACGGGCACAATTTGGTGCCAGCGAAGTGATTGTTACTATCATGATGAATTATATTTTATTATTTTTAGGTAATAATATTTTACAAAATACGATGTCTAAAGGCATTAAAGAATCTGCAGAGACGACAAAACAAGTTGGCGCAAATGCTTCTTTGCAAATGAAATGGTTAACTGATTTAACTCAGGGCTCTAGTATTTCAGCGGGTATCTTCATTTCATTAATTATGATTGTTGTTGTGTGGTTTATCATGACAAAGACGACACTTGGTTTTGAAATTCGTGCAGTCGGCTTAAATACTGATGCAGCAAAATATGCAGGGATGTCAGCTAAACGGAATGCAGTTGTGGCTATGGCTATTTCTGGTGGTTTGGCTGGCTTGGCCGGCACAATTGAAGGGCTCGGTAATTATTTAAATTTCTTTACACAAAACGGGTCACCAGCAATTGGATTTGATGGTATGGCTGTTGCCTTATTAGGTGGTGGTTCATATATCGGGATTCTTGGTGCTGCGGCCATCCTATCTGTATTAAAAATTGGTGGTTTGGGTATGCCAATGTCTTCTGGTGTCCCATTTGAATTAGTTGATATTGTGACTGCTTCGATTATTTTCTTCGTGGGAGCCAGTTACTTAATTAAACTCATGCAGGCACGCATCAAAGCCATGGATGACAAAGCCGCCCAAACAACTGAAGCGAAAAAGCTTTCAAATGTTGATTCGGCCAGCGATAGCAATCAGAAGGGTGGTGAATAAATATGTCATTAATGGCGATGTTAGCACTTATTATTTCTAGTACATTAGTTTATTCTGCTCCGTTAATTTTTACTTCAATTGGTGGTACATTTTCCGAACGCGCTGGTGTTGTTAACGTTGGTTTGGAAGGTATCATGGGGATGGGGGCGTTTGCATCAGTAGTCTTTAATCTCACATTTGCAGATACTTTAGGTGCTGCAACACCTTGGTTAGGGTTATTAGCTGGGGCTATTGTTGGGCTACTATTTTCCCTGTTACATGCAGTTGCGACAGTCACATTACGTGCAGATCACATTATTTCAGGGACAGTGATTAATTTGATGGCACCAGCATTAGGGGTGTTCTTAATTAAAGTACTCTATGGAAAAGGTCAAACAGCACCTATTGCACAAGATTTTGGTTATGCGTCTGTACCAGGTTTGTCAAAAATTCCTTTATTGGGACAATTATTTTTTGAAAAGACGTCTGGACCAGCATGGTTGGCAATACTTGTCGCAATCGTTTCATGGTATATTATCTTCAAAACAAAATTCGGTCTACGTTTACGTTCGGTCGGTGAAAATCCACAAGCAGCTGATACGCTGGGATTGAATGTGGCACGTTTACGTTATTCAGGGGTTATGATTTCCGGGCTGCTTGGTGGTGTTGGTGGTGCGGTTGTAGCACAATCTATTTCATTGAATTATTCCGCTAGTACAATTGTTGGTCAAGGATTTATGGCTATGGCGGCAATGATTTTTGGCCGATGGAACCCCATTGGTGCGTTATTTGCATCACTTTTCTTCGGGTTGTCACAATCATTAGCAGTGATTGGTGCACAATTACCAGGATTGAACAATATACCATCAATATGGTTACAAATTGCACCTTACATCTTAACAATTGTTGTGCTTGTGTTCTTCTTTGGTAAGACACGTGCCCCTAAGGCTGATGGTGTGAATTATATTAAAGCAGCTTAGCTGGTAGTGTGTGACACAAACCAAAAAAGTTAGATTTTGGGGACGGTGAATTTTTCTATATGCCGTCTAACATACTTTTACAAAAACAATTTTAATAAGACATGATAGTTTTGATTTATTGGTCAAAACTATCATGTCTTATTTTTTATACCCGAAGGATAATACACAGCAAGTATGAATATTAGCTGTCGATGCATATGAAGATCAAAATTTATCATCTATGATGCTGCATTGTGAAGGATTAAAATATTGCTGCGTGTGACAACAATTAAATCTTGACTGATCACGTGACTGCAAATTACATAGCATATTTTATAATATACTTTGCTTTAATTAAAAATTAAGTTTTTATTGACAGGTTTTATATTAACCTGTAATATTATATTTTTAGTGGAAAAGGGAACTGTTATTAATGTATAGTCTCAAAACAACGGCAGTGCCGATGGCAGTTGGTACGCGGATTAATTCAAAAGGATCTGTGAATTCTATTCATGGATCCTTTTTATGGCTAATAATAAGACATAAGGGGGAAATAAGATGAGCTTTTGGGTACATCGATTCAAATTAAAACAGTATTTTATTGGTATCATGATTGCCATGGCTATTGTTATGTTTCACGCTGGTTCAACAATTTTAAATAACTGGTCATTTTTAGATCAGTCACCTTTTTTATTTACACCATTTACAAAATGGATTTCAATTGATTCCGGGCCATTAACACTGCTCTTATTTTTGAGTTTGCCACTATTGTGTTGTTTATCAGGGAGTCAAATATATATTGATGATGTTGAATCTGGTTTTATTTGGCATGTTGTTCAAAAAAAATCATTAAGAAAATATATATTAAATATTGAGATGATTTCTTTTTTTAGTGGATTTGTAACTGTTTTTATACCATTATTAATAAACTATGCTATTTTGTGGTTTTTTTTACCGTACCTATTGCCAAATTTAATTATTAACGAAAATTTAACAGTGTTAAACACAACGTCTTTTTTTGCTAATACATATTACACCAATCCATTATTGTTTATAGTTTTTTACATGCTACTACCGTCTTTTTTTGGTGGAATATACGCTTTATTTTCGACTATGATTGCTTGCTTTACAAGAAAAAAATTTTTGAGTGTAACGGCCAGTTTTCTCTTTGTATCTGTATTATCTGTTATATCAGGAATTTTGCCCAATATATTTTATGCGCCAAACTTAATCTCCATAGCTTCTAGTCCAGTTTACTTACCAAATTTTCTGCGCGTTGTTTCTAGCTGTATGATCATAATGTCATTTATTTGTATATCAATTACATTAGGAGTTAAACGTTATGTTAATCAGTAAATATCTTACAAGAAAAAAAACGAGTATACAACGAATAGCAGAATTGCTAATTTTTATGACATGGACTGTTTTGTGTCTTTTTGGTATTGTGGGTGCAACTAATCACCTAAAATCGGAACAAAATTTATTCGAACTTTTTTTTACTGCAATTCAGAATCTTAGAAATCAAGTCCATTATGGCATTCCTCTAATGATTGTGATGGCTTTAATAATTTTCATTAAACCTACTGCGCATGAGATCTATATTTTAATTAATAATAAGTCTTTGGGAAAATTTGTGTGGCTTTGTTCTTTTAAAATTGCTTTATTTTTTTTATGGGGTTCAGTGACATCTTTACTTATTTTTTATGCGTTGATTCAAGACAATCACTATGTTGTAAAGCAGAATACAGTGATTTTTAGTTTAATACTTTTATTATTGTATTTTCTGAGTATGTTTACTTTAATATTATTGTTGAATTTCTTGACCGTCATATTCAATAAATTAGTTGGATTAATGTTCGGATTCATACTACTTTTTTTTGAAAATTTTTTATTTACAAATTTACATGAAACGTTATTTTTCTCCCGTGGGTTGTGGATTGACCCCAAAAGTTATAATAGTTTATTGATTTTCAATCTTCTTATCTTCCCAGTATATTTATATTGTATCTACAACTCAAATAAGTTGCTTTTAAAAATTGGTATAAATTTATGACACAGCAGCACTATAATTTGTTATTAAAAAGGAATCGCATGTTGTATTGGGAACAAATACGAATCAAGTTTATAATTGTCACGCTAGTTTATGTGATGCTTCTGCTACAAGCAAGACAGCAGCAACAATTCTACGGTGTCTTCTATGGTGTGCTACAAGCACCAAATGATTTTGTCATGCCAATCCAATGGTTTTTCACCATGCTATTGCCCGTTGCTGTCATTGGCGACAGTTTCAACCAATTAGTTAAGATAGAGTATCCATTGTTGAATCGTGTTGGATTAGGTACTTATATTCTCAGTATATTTCAAATCATGTCTGAAATGTTATTTCTGTTTTGGCTTTTATGGATTTTAATACCTGGAAATAATCAATCTTATTTATTTAGTGTTATTTTATTTTTAAATAGTAGTCTGAGTATATTTATTTTCTCATTGATCAGCTTGTTTTTATCGCCAGTTATTGCATATTTTATAGCTATATTGTTAGCAATGGGGACAATTGCTAACAATAAATTACCAATACTATCTCAATTTATGCTTAGTCGTTTTGATTCAAATTTAATAATTAACCTGTTTAACACAATTATTTTGATTTTAATTGTGATCATATTATTTAGTTGCATTCGGTACATAGAATTTACACAGATAAGGAAATAAAAATGTCACAAATTGTTGTTGAGTTACGTCATGTTAATAAAAAATTTAAGAGAAAAAATATACTGAACAATGTCAATTTAAAAATTTATGAGAATCATGTTTATGGTTTTAGTGGTCCCAATGGTGCTGGAAAAACGCTGACATTTAAAACAATATTAGGCTTTATAAAGCCTAACAATGGTGACGTGATAGTTGAAGGAAAATTTATCAGAAAAGAAGTGATGTTTGCTGAAAATATTGGTTTTTCAATTCAAGAATATGGTGTATTAGGAGATAAAACAGCTACAGAAAATTTATCCTTACTCAACATATTAAATAATCAGGTTGAAACAGCTGACATGAATATACAACAACTATTATCATATGTCGGGTTGGATCCTAATAATAAAGATAAGGTTAAGCACTATTCACTTGGTATGAAACAAAGATTATCATTAGCAGTTGCGCTTTTAAATGATAATAAGATTCTTATTTTTGATGAACCTACTAATGCGTTAGATGATTCAGGACAAGATTTTCTTGTCGCGATGATTAACGATTTAAAGCTAAAAGGTAAGACTATTTTGATATCCAGCCACGATAAATATTTTTTGAATCAAGTGTCTGACCACATATTTAAATTTAACGAGGGCACTATTGTAGGTGAGCAAATACTATGAAAAAATATCTAGTACTAGTTATATTTTTTTTATTAGTGTTGTTGTTTACAGTTAAGTTGCCTATGCAAAAAAAATATTCTGATTTCGAAGTTAATCAGTCCAGTATTAATTTAGCAAATTCAGATTTATCATTAAATAAAAATATTATCTTATTAAAACATCATCAGAAAATAGTTAAGCATGGCGTTGACGAAAATGCTGACTTATATATGGCTAATTTAACCGTCAATGTAACAAAACCGGAAATGACCTTCCCAGTTGAGTCGTTTCGTCTATATTCTGAAAAAGATGGGCAACCATACGCACCAAATAGTTTTCTTAAGTTTAAAACTAATGGTATAGACGATAGTAAAAAATTGATTGTAGGTACAAATAAAATCGAAATGACGACACCAATTTTAAACAAAGCAACTAAATATTATCTAGTTTTTGTGCAGCATAGTCAGAAAAAATTTGATTTAATTAATGTTAATTAATGCATATTTTGAGATTGTGTTGAAATTTAATTGCGTTCGTTTGTAATCATTAAGCCAAGAACAATCTGTTTTTGGTTTTTTTATTTTGTCATAATGGGAGTGATCCACAACAATCTAGTTTGTTGTGGATCACTGCCGTTTTTATACTGTTGGCAGATTGCAAAACAGGAATGACAACAAACAAGGTGACTTAGAACAAGCACTAATTAAGTGGCTATTAGTTATGCTCACTATCGCAATAGGGGAAGGAATAGGTGGCTAACGCTAATTCAGATACGATTAAACTACAAAAATAAAAAATCACGTCATTCACTTCAAATGACGTGATTTTTTATTTTAGGAAAATTTTTGTATTGAATGAATAAAAAATAAATTATGACACAGAAAACAAATTCATTTGATTTCTGTGTTCATGTTTACAATATTAGTCATCGTGATTGCATTCGTATAAAACTTGTCTGATTCATTTTTATTTCAGGCTACTTTTGTAATCAAAGACAACCCCCAGGATTAACAACTACCTGTGTAAATTTGAAGCCTACATTCTCAGGACTGCATTCCATAACAATAAAGAAATCATCCTTATCATAACTTTTCATAACAACTCCTTGTGAGAGACTAGTTTTCCAAAGAGGCTTAACGCCATAATAAGGTGCTACAGCTTTATTTGTTGGATTCGGCATGTTTACATCAAAGCCATTTTTAGTGAGCCATTCATGGTAATCATTCAGTGCTGGGAGTCCCATAGTTGGGACAGCCTGCATAATCATGTTTTGCTCAAGCATTTCATCACTCATATTAATTAAGTATTTCACTTTTGGGTCTAGGTTGTAATCATGAGATTGAACCAATTTTTCTGGGTCTTGGTTTAATTTAAAATTTGTTAATTGCATTTGTGATATCCTCCTCGTAGTCTATGAAAATTATAACGCTAATTTTGCCACTAGTGTTAGATTTTATGTGACTTTATTTTGTGAATTTTTTTAAAAAACAAGGGGGAAATCTATTAAAAAGTTGTAACCGCGCGTTTAATTGCTTGTGAAACTTTGTGGCATAATAGCATTCTGATAAAGACTAATTTATTGATTGGCTGATGTGATCTTCCTTCTTTAAGGAGATTTCTATTATAAAAAGCGGGGGAGAGAAGAGAGTAGTCAATCAATTGACTATGTAAAAATAGTAATTCTTCTAGATTAAATTAATATCAAATCGTCAAAAAAATTGTTCATTAGAATGAATGAAGAGAACATTCGTGAATGTTTTCACCTAAAATATATAGTTACTATCCTCGTTGTTGCTTTTACAATTCACCATTTTATTATTAAAAATTTCCTAATAATCGATAATGTTTCATTTGCATAGTGACGTAATAACTCAAATTTATCAGTGTACTGCCTATCAAATTTACCACGGCAAGTTTTAGCCATTTGTCACGATGAAATTTAAAAATAATGAAAATATTCATGAAAAATGTGGTAATTAATATAATTATCATATCAGTTGTTATACCACCACCCAAAGAGATAGCATGGCGTAGAGCATCGATTAGGTATGTCATTGGTAAATATGGGCTAATAGCACGTGCAAAACCGCTTGTTAGTTCTACAGGATAGAGTCCAGATGAAGCTGAAATTTGCAATACAAGAATAATAGTAGTTAGCCATGTTCCAAAACCACCTAAAATAATTCTCAAGCAAAAAATAATAGAGAGGAAAGTAATAGATCCAATTAGAATTGAAATAAACAGTTTAAAAAGATTTGATATACTATGTCCGGTTTCTCTGGATGAGATTTTTGTAACCAAAAGGTAATGATTGACAGAACATTTTGTAGGATGATTTCTTCAGCATAATCATTCGGAATAGTTAGTTCGATTGATATTTTTGTGTGATTTGTTAAATCAAATTTTATATCCATGTCAATTATTTCTTTCATCCGAGTTTTAATTATTGAATCTGGGTTTCGAAGAAGTACAGAAGTCAATTGTTTGTGTTTGTATAAGTATGAGAACATTTGAAAGAATGCATTGTTAGTATAATCCTTATTGGGTAATGCTTTCTTCAATGATGGTTTTGAATATTTGCCAAATAGTTCAACAATGCCGTTTAACAAATCATTTTCATAGTGATCTAGTAAGTCAAATTTGTCCAAATAGTGTAGATAAAATGTTCCTCTACTAATATGTGCAACTTCGGTTATATCTTTCACGGACATTTTATTAAAACCCTTTTTGCTGGCAATTTCGATAAATGCCATTTGAATAGCTTTCTCTGTTTTTTGTACTTTTATATTTCCTGCCATCAATTTGATTTCCTTGTTAGTGACATATTAGTTTTTTCACCTGATTTGTCTTAATTATAACAATTGTGATGTACAGTATAAAGATACTGCAAAAAAAGACATGAATATATGCTCGTAGACGAAATAGCTGTATCTAATATACTTGAAAAATCTTATAGTTGTATTGTAAATGGTAAATCTGCCATATGGATCAGTACAGAATAAAACCTTCCGATAAAACCAAAATTATAGATGATCCTAACGACTTTAGTGATAATCCTAAGTATATTTTTAACTTGTTGCTATCAATTATTACCGTAAGTATGCGGACGCTCGAATTAGTTGACGAATTACCAAAATTTGAATTTGAAGAATAAGATAGGGTCTATAATTAACAAATAGCCCCTATGAAAACCTATCAAAACAGCCCTCAACAAATCAACTTGGTTTGTTAGGGGCTGTTTTATAGTTTATACTTCAAATAACGCCTATATGGCTTGATTTTAACGCTTAAAAAAAGAGGTGACTAGGTTATGGTGCAACAACTTGTTTTACCGATTAAAGATTCCAACGTTTTAAAAAGTGTCCAGGAGACGCTTTTGGATAGTTTTCGGGCTGGTCGGCGTAATTACACCATTTTCAAACTTGGTAAAGCGACCCTATTGCGGGTCAGTGATCTGATGCAGCTTAAAAAAGCTGATGTGTTTAACGCAGATGGCACGATTAAGCAAAATACGTTTATCCATGATCAAAAAACAGGGAAAGCTAACACCCGCTACCTCAAACCAGTTCACGCTGATTTACTAGCTTATTATGACTGGCTTTTCCACTCAATTCAGCACCCAGAAGGCCATATTACCGAGAAACAATTTTATAAGGTTATGGCGAAGGTGGGAGATCTCTAGGGATTAACTATCTTGGTACCCATACAATGCGCAAAACTGGTGCTTAGCGGGTCTATATGCAGTCCAACTATAATATTTGATTGGTCATGCAATTATTAAACCACTCTAGTGAAGCGATGACTTTAGCTTATTTAGATTTAGATCAAGCGAGCCGTGAAACTATATTAGACCAAATTAATTTTGGCTAAAATAATGGACTTTAAACAGTGGCAAATATTATTTGCTTTATTTATTTAAGCACAATTGCAATAATGTGTTTAGGAGAAAACTATGAACTTTGGACAAAAATTACAAACTGCACGTATGAATATGAACTTAACGCAACAAAAAATCGCTGATGATTTCTTTATTACTAGGCAAACAGTATCCAGCTGGGAGAACGGCAATAGTTATCCAGATATTATGACATTACTTAAACTAAGTGATTATTTTGGATTTTCGATAGATGAAATATTACGGGAGGACAAAAAAATGCGCTTATTTTTGGACAAGAAAGATGTTAAACATGATTTAAAGCCAGTCTATCGTAGTGTACTATTAATTTCTGTTATCTTATTAGCAATAGAATTGCTAGATGTGTTTGGTGTCATTAAATTAGTAGGATGGCTTGGCTGGACAATTTGGGTTGTATTTGTGCTGAGTATACGTACATTTGAAATGTTAAGCAAATTTGATGTGTCTAACACTATGGGATTTAAATACACTTGGCAAAAAAAATTAAAAGCACTCTTACATATGTAGTCACCATAATGCGGGTTATGAAAAGTAAAAAGCGCTATCCCTACAGTAATTAGGGATAGCGCTTTATTTGTTAACATTAACATTAACATTGTAACTTTGTGAATTTTTGAGCGCAATCAAACTTTTGTGTGCTTTTTAGTTTTTATAAAAGCCAAACTGGTGAGCACGATACCGAAAAGCGCTAACGTTTTATTTACAAATGGATCAGTAGGCGTCAACAAGACGTTAAGGCTCATAATCATCAGGATCAAGAAAATTAGTTTCTGTGCGTTTAATTTTTTCATCAATAGACTCCCTCTACCACTATTTTATCATTAACTGTGATAAATACATAATTCACTCTCATAGATATTAAAAAGACCACTCTGGGAGTGATGTGAACCCCAATAGTTGGACAAAATAGAATTAATTAACTAACAGACTCAGTGGTGAGTTAGTTCGTCATTCTATCTATGATCGTTCACCAGTGTTAGCTAAGCGTAAACAATTTGGACATAGGGAGATTGATTTAGTGTTACCGATGAAACACAATAATGGCCAATATCAAGACCACTCGGCTATTATGACGGTCGTTGAACACAAAACTAGATTTTATGCGCTAGTCAAAGTTAAAAGTAAGCAATCTAAAGATATGATTGAAGCATTCAAGTTGTTTTATGAACGCTATGGCAAAGCAGTCCGGACAATTACAGCTGATAATGGATCTGAATTTATTTCCTGGGATTTCTTGGAGTATGTTCAAAAAGAACTCAAAATTAAATTGTATTATCGCACACCGTCATCACCACAGCAACGTGGCTCCAGTGAAAACCGTAATGGTAAACTGCGTGATTGGTTTCCCAAAGGCATTAGTTTTAAACCAGTAAGACAACAACAGCTCGATGCAGTGGTTGATAAAATGAATGCGATGTCGATGCGCATAGTGTTACAAGGTAAGAGTCCAATTGAGCTATTTGATAAAGAATATAAAACGATGCAAAGGTATCGCCGCGCGTATGAAAAACGCAAAATGATAAAAAGAAGTCATAATCATAAATAGTACTTTGTAAAATCAAATGAACAAAGTATTGTTATCATTGCTGTCATTTATCATTAATGCCACAGTTATCTATTTTTTTAGACCATCATATTGTGTTTTCAATTGATTACCAAAAGCCAATGTCTCTAAAAAATATGTGAAAATTGATCGAATATTCTTATTATTTCATCTTGCATATTTATTTTCACCAGATTTTATTGTTAATGCTAAACCATCGTCGTTTAAATTTTTAGAGTGATAGAGAGGGAAATTTGTGATATTTAATTTTCAACATTTTATAATATTTGATAACTGTCAATCATTTACATTTAAAATCAAAATGTCATAGAACTGTTTGGCTGTATTGAATTTCAGTGTTTAACCCGTAATTTTGAAACAATCGATTCTGATTTTTAGACATAAAAATATTTCTTATGAAAACAGTTTTGATATTTAACAAACCTTTTGTGATATAATGTTAATCGGATTAACATACTAGAGGAGGACGTTCGCTATGTACGAACCAATTGCGATTATTGGGTATGGGGTTCTGTATCCACCAAACTCAGACACCGTAGATAAATTCTGGGAAAATATTAAATCTGGGACTGAAGGCATTAGAGAGGTTTCAGACGAAGTATGGGACAAAAAATACTACTATGATAGTAATAAAAAAGTTTCAGACAAGACCTATTGCAAAAATAGTGGTTATATTGACAATACTGGAAACTTAAGTGACTATTTCTCAATCTTTAATTTAGATAGTATCAAAATATCTAGTCTAAATAGAACAAAAAAGATGGTTTTGTATACTATCTTACAGGCTATGGTAGAAGCAAAAATTAAGTTAACAGATATACAAGACTCTTCTTTGATTATTGGTAATATGTTAGGAGACTTAGATATTTGTGATTATATTTTATTCAAATATGGAGAAAAATATTTTGATGAAATAAAATCTGAATATTTTGAAAATTGCGACGAACTCTCTACTTTAAAAAGTGAATTTGAAGATGAATTGCGTAAAAAACTTGATATTGAGAATTTAGATGGAATGTTTCCTAGTTCATTAATATCTGACATTACAAAAATATTAGGAATAAATAACACTTCTTTTATTGTTGATGGTGCATGCTCAGGTAGCTTAATCGCAATCGATGAGGCAATTAAACTATTACAAAATAATGAAACAAATATGTGTATAGTCACCGGCGTCCTAGGTAACATGGGTGTAACAGGGAATATAGCATTTTCTAAAATTGGAGGACTGTCACATAGTAAATCAAAACCATTAGATGTGGATAATGATGGATTAACTCCTGGTGAGGGATCAGGTACTATTATTATTAAGTTGCTTAAAGAGGCAGTTAAAGATAACGATACAATTTTAGGGGTTATTAGTGGTAGTGGTGTTGCTAGTGATGGTAGTGGACAATCAATTTACGCGCCAAGTACTACGGGACAGTATTTAGCTATGAAAAAATCTCTCAAAAGAGCTAATTTAGACATCACTGATATTGATTATATTGAAATGCATGCTACGGGTACTCCTGTAGGAGATGATGTCGAGTTAGAATCCATCGTGAAACTTTGCAAGGAGGCTGATTTATCTCATAAAATTAAAGTTGGATCGCTTAAATCTCAGATTGGACATTCTTTTTCCGCTGCTGGTATGGCTAATCTTATAAAAGTTTTAAAAAGCATGGAATCCAAACAATATCCACCTACATATAATTTCAATCAATTATCTGAAAAGTCTTCAAAAATAGTTGAAAATTATCTAACCGTAAATGTTGACTTTCTACCTTGGAAAGCAAGAGATGAAGCGCCACGAAGAGCTCTAATTAATGCGTTTGGTTTTGGTGGCATTAATGGAAATATCTTAGTAGAAGAGTACATTACTGATTACCACACTTGTAAACCAAATCTTTTAGTTGATGGAGACACAAATTTTTCTATTGTTGGTATTGGCATTGTCGACGAAAATCAGAAAAACTTCGATGAATGTAAACATGATAATATTTCAAATGAAAACTTTATATTTCCTTTTATTAAATTTAAGATTCCACCTAAAATACTGAATAAAATTGATTATTCTCAACAGATAGCTTTAATTGCAGCAACAAAAGCAATTGGTGATAATTTAGCTGAAATAGACAAAAATAAAGTAGGAGTTTACATTGGTGCATCTATGGGACTTGAAAATGCCTATTACTCCGATATTAGAATAAGAAGTGTTGAATATACTAATGCCTTAAAGGAAGCCTTAAAGAAGAATAGCCGTAACCTTTCAAATAATATTCTAAATAATGCTGAGTTAAATTTTAAAAATAAATTTGAAAGTATTGAAGAAGACAGTTTACCTGGATTTATGGACAACATCATTGCAAGTAGAATTTCAAATTATCACAATATACAAGGATGTAACGCGGTTTATGATGCTGGGGTAAATTCTTTCTCAACTGCATTAAATCAAGGGGTATTAAGTTTAATTAATGGTGAAAATGATTTCATAGTTGTTGGGGGCGTTAATGGAAATACAATGCCCGAATATAAACAAGTATTTATAAAGCAGAATCACGATACGATGAAAGAAGATAAAATAAAAGATGGAGCATGCTTTTTTGTTATAAAGAGAGACAACGATGTAGTCCCAAGTGATGAAATTTTAGGAAGGTTCACTAAAAAAAAGAGTAAACCAATTACATTGAGTATAAAGAAAAATAATTACCTTGGTGCTAGCGGAGCTTTTGAGATGCTAAGTAGAATAAAATGTAACCCCAATAATTTATTACAAGAAATTATTAACGATGAGGGTTCAAGAATATCAGTATTACGACTTACAAAAAATACATTATATTCAATTGTTGAAGACACATTGACTAAAGAAAAAATAAAATATTTATCAAATGATAAATCCGAACTTTCTATCGTTTATAAAGATATAGAAGATTTGAAAAGAAAGATTAAGTTAACTAAGAAGGTAATATTTTAATGGATAATAAAGTGATAAAGAGTAAAAAAATTGAACAAAAGATTGAAGATATGGTCAAATATGTCATTCAAGGTAAGGAATCTGGGATGTATGTTTTCGAGCCTAATTTTTCATCGGCACAGTGTGGAACATCAATTGTTGGAAAACAAAAAGTTGTTATGCTGACCTCAAACAATTATCTTGGTCTTGCAACTCATCCTGATGTAGTTGATTGTTCTAAAAAAGCAATAACTAAATATGGTACTGGGACCTGTGGTGCTAGGCTTCACAATGGAACTACTAATCTACATACAGAATTAGAAGAAGCATGTGCTAATTTTTTTGGAACCGAGGCTGCTGTTATTTTAAGTGCTGGATACCTTGCAAATCTAGCGGCAATTTCTTCTGTAGCAGATGAAGAGACTGTGATAATAACAGACCAGTTTAACCATATGAGTATAGTAGATGGAATCAATATGTCTAATGCGCAAGTGAGAATATTTAAGCATAACGATATGAATAAGCTTGAATATATTTTAAAAAACAATAAAGAATTTAAAAAGAAATTGATTATCGTTGAAGGCGTTTATTCAATGGAGGGAGATATTGCACCTTTAGAAAAAGTGGTTGAATTGGCTGAAAAATATGACGCAAGCATTCTAGTAGATGAAGCCCACTCCTTTGGATTTATTGGTGAGAAAGGACAAGGGGTATCTGAACTTAAAGGAGTTGGAGACAGAATTCACATGAGGATGACTACTTTTAGTAAATCTCTTGCAAACGTCGGTGGTTGTATAGCTACAGATAAAAAAACAGCCTTATATATTAAACATAATGCACATCAATACATTTTCAACGCAAGTATGCCACCCTCAGCCGTTGCAGGGACTTTGCAAGCGTTAAAAGTTATGAAAGAAGAACGCTGGAGAAGAGAGAAGTTATGGGAGAATACTCTACAATTTAGACGTGGAATTCAAAAGATCGGTTTGAATACCATGGGCAGCACTTCCCCCGTTGTTCCTATCTATGTCGGAAACGATGATATTAATATGAAAATTACTAAGGAATTACTATCAGAAGGAGTGTATATTGCTACCGCAGTCTTTCCTTCAGTTCCAAAAAATGAAAGCAGATTACGTGCAACAATTACAGCTTCTCTCAGTGGAAAAGAAATTGATTTTGCTTTGCAAAAAATCGAAGTAATCTTTAGAAAACATGAATTAATAAATTAGGGAGAATTAATATGGAAAAAGAAATTGCTCTCGAAAGAATACAACTGTTAGAAGATAATGGAATTTATTTGAAAAGAAATATATCCGGTAAAAAAGCTGTAATATTCCCTGGCCATGGCTCTCAGTATGTTAACATGCTTTCTGATTTGAAAGGAAAGCATAAAATTGTTGACGAAGTTCTTAAAGAGTCGGAAGATTACTATAAAGAAATTGCTGGAATGCCTTTCTGGGAACGCTTAAAGACAGATGAAATAAATACTATTCCAACTCTAATGCAACCTGCAATTATAATTGCAAATGAAGTCTACTTTAGAATTTTAAAGAAGAAATATGGAGTATGTCCAAACGTTTTATTAGGACATAGTTTAGGAGAAATTTCAGCATTATGTGCAGCAAGTGTGATTAGTTTTAAAGATGCTATAAAAATTGCTTATCAGAGAGCAAAATGTCTAGAATTCTTGGATGAAAAATCTAAGGGTCGAATGATTTCATTAAAGTTATCAAGTAACGAAGAAGAAAAAGCAATAAATAATTATTTGTTTCTACATGATAACTTAGAATTAGCTATTGTAAATTCACAAACTCAAAAAATAATATCCGGAACAAAGGAAGACATAAAACAACTTGAAAAATATTGTGAAAGTATTGAAATAGTTTCATATATTTTACCTGTTCCTTATCCATTTCATTCCGCGCTTTTAGAGTCAATCAAAGGAAAATATCAACAAGAAATTAAAAAGATTAGTTTTACAATACCCTCAATTAATATCTATTCAACTATTTTATCACGTCTGTATTTAAAAAAAGATTTTGTTAATATTGTTGAAATTTTGGGAAATCAATTAATTGAGCCATTTAATTTTAAAAGTATAATAGAAGATTTATATAATAACTATAATGTAAAAAAATTTTTTGAATGTGGCTCCAATAGAATTATGACTAATATTGTGGACGAAATATTAAAAGGAAAAGAATATACATGCATCAACTTAAATTCAAAAAAAGAAAATGATTTTGTAACATTGAAAAAAGCAGAGGTAAAGTTATCAATGATTGACAATCAAGATAGTAATCATAGTTTATACGCAATTATTAATAGTGTCACAGGTTATCCAATTGACATTATTAAAAAATCAATTGAAACAAATGATTTTCAATCTAATTATGGTTTACAACTAGCATTATCTAGTGAGACTCAGGAACAAATTATTGAAAAATACAATAGAAAAAGTCAGTCGCAATACACTAGTTTTGATGCACTAATTTTAAATAAAGTACCTGAGTATGAAAACTCCAGTTCCAAAAAAAATGATGAATTGCTAATTAAGTTAGGAAATGCAGAACAGATTAGTGATAAAGTAAAAGGATATATCAGTGAAAAGACAGGATATCCATTAGAATTATTAGAAGACGACGCAGATCTTGAAGCAGATTTAGGAATTGACTCAGTAAAACAAGCAGAAATTTTGGCCAAAGTAAAAGATGAATTCACAATTAGTGACTCAGAATTTGATAATAGTGAAAATCCTCGAACAATTTCGCAAATTGTTGCACTCATAAAAACTGCTGATTCACTAGCGGACGTAGAAAATGCAACATCAGTTAAAGAAGAAAATGCAGAACAGATTAGTGATAAAGTAAAAGGATATATCAGTGAAAAGACAGGATATCCATTAGAATTATTAGAAGACGACGCAGATCTTGAAGCAGACTTAGGAATTGACTCAGTAAAACAAGCAGAAATTTTGGCCAAAGTAAAAGATGAATTCACAATTAGTGACTCAGAATTTGATAATAGTGAAAATCCTCGAACAATTTCGCAAATTGTTGCACTCATAAAAACTGCTGATTCACTAGCGGACGTAGAAAATGCAACATCAGTTAAAGAAGAAAATGCAGAACAGATTAGTGATAAAGTAAAAGGATATATCAGTGAAAAGACAGGATATCCATTAGAATTATTAGAAGACGACGCAGATCTTGAAGCAGATTTAGGAATTGACTCAGTAAAACAAGCAGAAATTTTGGCCAAAGTAAAAGATGAATTCACAATTAGTGACTCAGAATTTGATAATAGTGAAAATCCTCGAACAATTTCGCAAATTGTTGCATTAGTGGCTAAAAAGAGTATTACTAATACTGAAATACAGGCTGATGAGAATGTAATAATACAGCCTGATGAGTTCTATGATATGAATCGTTACACTTCAAAAACAATTAATTTTAGTCAAAAGCATGAGATGCAATATTTATTAGAAGACAAAAGCATTCTAATCATTAGTGAATCCAAGAAAGGTGTAATTGGTAAACTGCTCTCTGAAAAGCTTTCTGAAAAAAATAAAGTTACGACAATTTCACCACTAGAAGTTGATTTTGAAAATACCAAAGAACTAAAGCGTATTATTGAATATAACATTACTCTTCTGGGAAAAGTAGATTGTATTATCAATTTACAAGGAATAACAGAATTTTCATCAATTAATGACTTTGAAAATATGCATGAATGGGAGAATAGAACATTAAATATTTATAATGGTCTATTTTATACAAGTAAAATTTCCTATGATTTTTTAAGTAATAATAGCAATACAGCTTATTTTGGGGCAACAAATATTGGTGACTATTTTGGGTTAGAAAATAAAAATCATGAAACAATAAATCCACTAGGAGGACTAGTTACTGGTTTCATTAAAGCGTTGGAAAAAGAATTAAGACCATTTATTTCGAAGGTAGTAGATATTAATGAATCAGATAATCTTACAGATGAGCAAGTTGCTAATATTTTATTGAAAGAATTTTCAACTTATGGAAAATTAATCGAAATAGGTATTAAAAATAATGTCAGAAAAGGAGTTATTACTTCAAAAGTTCAAGATGACGTCTCTACTACAAGTTTTAAATTATCTAATGAAGAAGTAATTCTGGTTACAGGTGGTGGTAGAGGTATTACATACGAATGCGCTAAAAAATTAGCTATTTCTACAGGTACAAAACTTATTTTAACTGGGAGAACTGAGTTACCATCAAAAAATAACCCGTATATTCAAATGTCAGAAATTGAGTTTGAAAAATACAAGAAAGAATTTATGGTTGAGAGAAAGAGAATAGACCCAAATCTTTCTGTTATAGAAATTGTATTTGAATATGAAAAGCTTAAAAATGCCAGAGTCTTATTTAATAATCTTAAAATTTTAACAGATTTAAAAATTCAATTTGATTATATCAAGTGCGATTTTTCAAAAGAAAAGTATGTTGTAGAACTAAAGCAACATTTAGATGATAAAAATATTCGTATCAGTGGCATAATTAATGGAGCTGGACTACCATCATTTGGAAAAATTAATGCTAAGAATGAACTTTTAGCACAAAATGTCGTAAAAGTAAAATCAAATTCAATATTTATGTTATTTAAGTATTTTATTACACAAAGCCAAATCAAATTCATTATTCATATGGGTTCAATTAGTGGTCGTTTTGGAATGGATGGACAGGTAGATTATTCGGCAGCAGCAGACCTATTAGTGAAGATTTCTAATAACATTAATAGTCTTACAAATACTAAAAGTATAGTAATCGGTTGGCCAGCTTGGGACGAAGTTGGTATGGCGATGAATGATGACGTTGAAAAAGTTCAAAAATATGAACGAGGACTATCCTTTATTTCCGTATCTGAGGGAACACAAAGATTTTTAGAAGAAATTTTCTTATATCAAAATCTAAATGAGGTTCTTATTTTTAATCATCTTGGAGAAAAGAATATGCCGTTAGGTCAACTTGATGATGTACAGCCAGATCAGTCCAAAAAAAACATAATCAATGATGATAACATCGTTATTGATAGAGAAAAATACTCAATGATTGAAAAGGTTGAATATTTTGATAAAAATAAAATCACAGCGACAAGAAAGTTGTCTATAACTACTGACAGACATTTACAAGAACATATTGTTAATGGGACGAACGTTTTAGCGGGAGTATTTCATATTGAAGCTGCTGCAGAATTAGCAGATTTATATCTAAATTTAAATGAACAAAATGGTTTTCGGATTACAAAAATTCGTGATTTTAATTTTATGAGATTTATAAAAGTCTATCCAACCAGAACGGTTGATTTAAAAATTACTGGGAATATTATATTTCAAAATGAAGATAAACTAATTATTAAAATGATAATTACTTCCGATTTTAAAAATATAGACGGTGTCGTTTTACAAAACGACATTGTAAACTCATCAGGAATTATAGAGATGGAGAAGAATAGTATACCAATAACTCCAGCTAATTTTGAAACAGATTTAATTGAAATTAATAACATTGATATGGAGAAAAGTTTAGATATTTACAAATATTATGATAAAGGAAAAGAAAATATTTTTTTTGGGCCAGAATTTCAGAATATCAACAATGTAAGAACTGACTCTAATAAAAATATTACGGGAGCAAACATTATTGTAACAGATGAAAGTGGTGTCTTCACATTCTTGAAGAACATTAATTCACAAATAAATCCAATTCTCATTGATAATTTTGGCAGACTGATGTTATTAAATGAGTTTCATCAAAATGGTTCTACTGTTGTGCCCACACATATTTCTGAAACAGTCAAATACGGTAACTTTAAAATCGGTGAACAACTAAAGGTATATGTTAAAAAAATAGGTGAAGAAAATAATGAAGTAATTTATGATGGTTATATTTATAGAGATAAAGAGCTACTCCTTTCCATTAAAAAAATGCATTTAACGAAAGTTGGACAGGTCTCAGATTATGATATTGCACTTTAATATTGTATCTCTCAACAATAAAGAATACATTTTGAAAGATGTTTCTGACTATACTGCTGAAGAGTTGAAAGGTATGAGAGGTAGTTTAACAAAACGTGAAAAAGAAAAAATTGATAGGCAAAATACTACAACACGAAAAAATTCAATAATATTATCAAGACACTTGCTAAAAAATTCAATTAGTAATGTTTTAAAAACGAATAGTGATGATATTGAAATTCTTAATAAAGAAAATATTACAGGTAAACCTTTTGTCCTCAATCAGGGAGTATCTACTAACTTAGATGTTAGCATTTCTTATTGCTATCCATTGGTTGGTGTTATATTCTCAGATTCCAACGTAAAAGTGGGAATTGATATAGAAAATATTTTTTCTAATTCTTCTGATTTATTTTTGCATTTTAGTTTTTCTACTAAAGAAATCGAATATCTTTCTCAAATTTATCCACAACAGTTTTTAGATAGAGGTTATACGACTTTATGGTGCATAAAAGAGGCAGTAGGAAAATTACTAGGAATAGGATTAAGTGGAAATCCTAAAGGACTTGAAGTTTTTTTAATAAGTGAAAAGGAAGTATCTGTATCATTCAGAGATGATAGTTTTAAAACAAAATTATTTTTTAAAAATAAAAAATTATTTCTAAGTATTCGGTATGTCGATACATTTTGTATTTGTTATACAAAAGTATTTTCTCAAAAGGAGAAATGATGAACTCAATTATATCAGTAAATAATTTAACAAAAAAATATAATGATACTATTGTTGTAGATAACATAAGCTTTGATGTAGAAAAAGGAGCCCTATTTTCTTTTTTAGGGACCAATGGCGCTGGAAAATCAACTACAATTAACATTATTTGTACAGTTTTAAATGCTTCAAGTGGAGAGACCTATGTTGATGGATTAAATGTTAAAACTGAAAAAAATAAAATTAGAAGGGAAATAGGTATTGTTTATCAACAAAATGTTTTAGATGATTTATTGACTGTATCAGAAAATTTAAAGTTTAGAGCCAGTTTATATGGAATAAAGGGTAGGAAGTTTGATAAAAGATTAAATGAACTTGCAAATAAATTAAATTTTAAAAAGTATTTGAATCAAAATTTTATAACTTTATCAGGAGGGCAGAAAAGAAGAGTTGAAATTGCTCGAGCAATTTTCCATAATCCTAAAATATTATTACTTGATGAGCCAACTACTGGATTGGATCCCAAATCAAGAAAGAGAGTTTGGGAAATTATATGGGAACTAAAAAAGAATCTTGGAATGACCATTTTTTTAACCACACACTATCTTGAAGAAGCCAAAAATTCTGACTTAATTATGGTATTAAATAATGGTAAAATAATTGCGAAGGGGTCCTCTTTAGAGCTAAAAAATCAATATTCTTGTGATAAATTTTTAATATATCCACAAAATAATGTAAAAGATAATCTCATTAATTCATTGGTAAAATCAAATATAAAATTTGAAGAATTTGAGGATCATGTAATTATTCAAAACCCCAGTATAGATGAAGTTAGTAAAGAACTGAAAAAAAATAGCGATTTAATAGATTCATTTGAGTTTCAAAAAGGCAGTTTAGATGATGCCTTTTTAAACATTTTGAAACGTTCTGAGGAGGAGTTACATTGATTAGTAGACATTTAAAAATCTATTTTAGAGATAAGGGAACAATTATTTCATCTTTAATAGCAATATTGGTGACAATAGCATTATATGTACTGTTTTTAGGAAATTATTTGGAGTCAACAATCAACAATACAATAGGAGTCAATACTGGGAATTTTCTTTTTGTTAATACGTGGGTTTTATCAGGTATTATTATTGTTAGTTCAGTAACAGTATCATTAGGTATATTTGGGGTTAAAGTCAAGGATGATGAAACAGAAATATTTAAAAGCTTTGCGGTTAGTCCCGTATCAAAATTATCTATCGTTCTTAGCTATATTATTGCTGCTTGGATAATGAGTTTTATTATTACTTTAATTGCATTTATACTTTGGACTATAGTAATGAAAATATTGGGATATACAATAATTAGTTTTTCTTCTTTACCATTATTACTGTTGTATGTAATTATAAATATACTATCTTCAACTAGTCTGACTTTTTTTATAGTAAATTTTGTCAAATCTGTTACTGCTTTTAGCTCAATATCAACCATTGTCGGAACATTAACAGGATTTCTTGCAGGTATTTATTTACCAATTGGTGCTTTACCTAAATATGTTCAATTTTTAATGAAATTTTTTCCACCAACTTATGGAGTGGCACAAATAAGAAGTGCTTTGGCAGATTCTCCTTTAAAAAATATTACTCAAAAAGATAGCATATCCACAATTAATCAATTAAAATTGTATATGGGAATAAAAGTTGAAGTATTTGGACACTTATTGACAAATATTGATATAACAATTATATTATTGGGAACTACAATACTGTTCACACTATTATCTGTTATTCAATTAAAGGAGACGTCAAAATGAGTGAAAAAAATTTTTTTCATCATGGGAATTTGAAAAATGAAATTATCAAACAAGGTTTAAAAATAATTAATGATAGAGGCTTTCAAGAAGTTGAATTGAAGGAAATAGCAAAACTTTGCAATGTTAGTTCACCATCTATATATAGACACTTTAAAGGAAAAAATGATTTAATGGGAGCCTTACTAGTAAAGGTCTCATATGACTTTTACTGTTTTTTAAATGCAGAATCTAAACAATCGATTGCAAATCCAGAAGAAAAATTAACACAAATGGGCGTCCGTTTTTTACTATATTCCCAAAACTACAGATACTACTTTGAATTTCTTTTTTATAGCGAATTCGAACGCCATGTTGAATTAGATTCTAGTGTACACATTGATAATTTTGATGAGCAAAATAGTTTTAATCTTTTTAAAAAATCAGTGATTCAATATCTGAATTATTACGGAGTCACTAACAACTATAACAAACATATAATAAATTTATGGTCCTATATAAGTGGTTTAGCTGTTGTTGCTGAAGGAATAAACAGCAACAATAAAAACAAAATTTTAGAAGCTTATATACAAGATATGATAAAAATTTACACGTTAAGCCTTAAAAGTTAAATAAATAATAGAGAAAGTGAATTACTTATGAACAATAAAACCACAATTATTTATGTACATCCATATGATAAGAGCTATAATCATGCAGTTTTAGATACTATAATATCAGATAAAAAACAGAAGAAAATTAATTACAACCTCATCAATATTTACAAAGATGGGTTTAATCCAGTATATTCTACTGAAGAATTATCTCTTTTTAAAACTGGCGAAACATTGGATCCGTTAGTAAAAGAATATCAAAGGCAATTGAAAGAAACTAAAAGATTAATTATCATTACACCAATTTGGTGGAATGATATACCAGCTATTTTAAAAGGATTCTTTGATAAAGTGTTAAAAATGAATTTTGCTTATGTTTCTGGAAGAACAGGTGTAAAAGGGCTTTTAACAAATATTTATTCAGCAGAAGTTATTACAACGTCAACTTCCCCCAAATTTTATATTAAATATTTTTCTGGAAACTGTATTAACGGATCGGTTAGGTCTACTTTAAAACAAATTGGAGTAAAAAAATTTTCCTGGAAACACCTAGGAAATATTAATAATTCAACAAACGAAAAACGTAAAAAGTTTTTGCAGTCATTAAATAACTGACAAAACTTTTCAGAAAAAATACAGATACGCAGCAAATCAACTGAGTATCTGTATTTTTTTAGCCATTTAGTTGAGGAATCAAGATGTTAAACAGCCTTAAAATAAGCTTTAGAAACCGTGGACAGTGATTTAACATTTGTGTATGACATTATTGGTACAATAAAACAAGAAGTGTCTTACAAAGAAAAAATCAACCAGTAAAATTACAAAAACATTTCCGGAATTTTACCAATTGATTAAACATCTGGTAAATAACTTGCACTTAAAGTATAAACTTATAAGCATAAAGTGTGAAACAGGAGTTGAAATACTTCTGTAACATTCCTTGTGCCTATTCTTTTTGTCAAATACGAGTATTTATTAAGAAAGTATTAACATTAAAAATCAGCACAAAAAAACACAACTAGAATTTACTAGCTGTGTTTCAGTACATTGGAAACTAAATATACTCTTGATTGATAAAATAATGCCTTCGACAACGTTAGTAATGAGAATCAGAATTTAAAGTATTTTCAATAACCTAATTTTATATGATTATCAGCTATCAATCAAGCGCAGGTACAGAGAGAAAAGTCTGGTACTGTGTTGAAGAAAATCATAAGACCGATGAGATGAGCACTTATAGTGGCATATAAGTTGCGCCTAAAGCTTATGTCATCAAAATCGAAGAAGTGAGATATTAACAGTGAATTAATTTTATTAATCGATTGGGTGTGCCAAATAAGATGAAAGTTGTAAAGTCATCTAAATAAAAGTCTACTAAAGAAATCATGGTTGTTTTAGACTGATATGATACAATATCTATAGTCAAGGTTGGATTTTCACCCTTTGAATCGAGGGGTTTTACAACAATGGTAGTAACATTCATTACGGGTTCATTGCCGAAGGGTAATGTTGCCGATGTTGTTTACACTTTGTGAACAATGAGCTGCCTTGGCTTTTTTTTTATAATAAATTTAGAAGCGAAGATGAATAGATGTATCTTAATGAAGCTAAAACTATTGACGACTTAGCAGAGTGCTTAGAAATAAAGACTTGGCAACTTAAAAAAGTTCTATATTCCCATGGTGGAGCTAATAATAAATATTTTCAGTTCGAAATTACTAAAAAGTCGGGTGGTACGAGAAAAATTAATGCCCCTGAAAAGTCATTGAAACTTGTACAAAAAAAATTAGCAACCAAGATTAATGATTTGCTACATGAAGAAAAAGGGGAAGCACCCTTTACTCCATTATCCCAAGCTTATCAAAAAAAACATGGTATTTACACAAATGGTTTAATACACCGAAATAAAAATCTTGTTTTAAATATAGATTTGTTAAATTTTTTCCCTTCTTTACATTTTGGTAGAGTTGTTGGATTTTTTATGAAAAATAAAAAATTTTCTTTAACTAATGAGGTTTCAGTTGCTATTGCTCAATTGACATGTCATGACGGCATGTTAGCTCAAGGATCCTCACTTTCTCCAGTTATATCTAACTTAATTTGTCAGTCAATTGATCAGCACATTCTTAAAATATCAAAAGAATATAAATTGACATACACACGTTATGCGGATGATATGACTTTTTCTACAAACGATTTTAATTTTATAAATCGACTTGAACAATTTGTAAAACTTCTTGAAACACAGATTAAAAGAGACGGCTTTGATATTAATTGGTCCAAAATGCGATTTAGTGGACCAGATGTTCGTCAAACTGTAACTGGATTAAGCGTGAACAAGAAAGTAAATGTCCCATATCAATTCTACAAAAATACAAGATCTATGGCTTTATCACTTTATACTACTGGACATTTTACGATCGATGGTCAGGAATATGATAGAGATAAATTATATAAGTTGGAAGGACGATTTTCACATATAAATGACATTGATTGGAAAAATAATTTACTTTATGAAAGGTATAGTTTTGAGTACCAAGCTATGAGACCTAATAATAAATCTCATTTGCTTAACGGCAAAATAAGTACTCCGTATTTATATCCAGAAGCATTTTCATCAAGAGAAAAGGCCTATCGGAATTTTCTATTTTATAAATACTTTTTTAAAAATAAGAAACCACTTATCGTTACAGAAGGCCATACAGACATTGTTTATTTAAAAAGTGCAATTAAAAATTTACAGAGAAATGATTTAAATGTCGATTTTTTAAAAAGATCGAAAAGTACTAAGTATTTCTTTGGATTTATAAAGGGTGGGGATTCTTTAAAAAATATTTCCAATCTTTACCACAACTCTTCATTAATGAATATATCAAATAAAATGTACAAATATGGTATTAAGCCAGATCAACCTGTAATTTTACTACTAGATCACGAAATGTATAAAAAAGTACAAAAAGATTCACCACTGATGCCTCTGGCGAATTATTGGAAAGATGTTTCTAAATTTCCAATAATTCAAAATTTTTATGATGAACTACATCAACATGGATTTATACATCTAACATCCAATTTGTATATTGCAGTAGTTTCAAAAAAGGGGACAACAAAGGACAATATTTTTGAAATAGAAAATTTATTTTCTGATTACGTGCTTGATAAAGTTTTCGGGCTCGGAACGTTTGAAAAAAAATATAAGGGCTCTGGACGTAAGATAACAAAAAATGACTTTTCATTAATAATCAGAAAACATCAAAAAGATAGTATCTTTGAAGGATTTGATAAAATGCTGGATATTATCCATTTGGTTTGTGTTGATTACGAAAAGAGAAGTGGACAGCAATAAGTAATACAATAAATTTTTTTCAAAATTAAATAGATTCAACTATTTTTTCCACTACATTATTAAACATTTAAAAAAGTTCCTTTTGTCATTCCGTGACAAGAAGTAACGCACTTTTTCTATAAAATTGCATTGACACTTATAACCATGTGGCCAGAGTTATCAATTAAAAATCTTTAGTAGTTTGTATGTTTTACAAATAATATGTATATGAGCAAAAATAGGAAAATATATTTTTGCTTTTTATTTAAATTAAGAAATCTTTTATTTCAACAAACTGCCTCGGCATCTTTATAAGAGTTTAAAAAATAGTTTAAAACACCTTCTATAACCAAAGTAAGTTTTTTCGATGTTAGAAAGAATCCTATTACTAATATTATGTTGTGCATAGAGTGACATATTATGCTACATCAAACCATCTGCAGTCGTAAAAAATTAAGCACATAAAGAAATTTTAACAACTTTTTTGTTAAATAGCGTAATAAGAAATTAAAAAAATGTTTTCAGTGATAAAATTTTTAATAGTATCAAATTTTGTTGAATTATCACTATGCACACCATGTCTTAATTTGGTAAAATTTTGTGCCAAATCATTTGAAATATCACTGTTTAATGTGAAACAAAAGATATCTTACAAATTAATATTTTGTTCATAAGTATGCTAATTTCAGACTTCTATTGAAAGCCTTGGGGAGGTTCGCTGTGTCTAACGATTATATCAGTAAAATATCACTTAAAAATTTTAAAAAATTCAAAGAAAGTGAGTTTGAATTCAATCCAAACTTAAATGTAATTATAGGTGAAAATGCAGCCGGTAAGTCATCTATTCTTCAAGCAATAGATATTGTACTAAATCAAAAGGGAATTGACGATAGACGGTTTCGAAATGAGTATGGTATGTTGATGAACAAAAATGCAGAAAGGGCTTTCATTGAAAATCCGAAAATATCTACTCTTCCAAAAATGGAAATGATTGTGTATCTTAATTTGAGTAATGACACACCAAATCATATTTTTTCAGGTATTGGCCCCGATGGGCAAATGTCATTATTCATAAAATTTGAATACTCATTTGATGAAAACTTTAATACAGAACTTCAAAGTTTAATAGCAGAGGATAATACCTCATTAGTTCCTTATGAGTTTTATAAACCAAGTTGGGAAACAGCTATAGGCTCTTATCACTATCGCAAGAATCCTTTGAAATCAATTGTTATTGATACTGATAAAGCTGATGGTGATTCTTTTTCTAGCTACAAGAATCAGATATATAATTCTTTATCTATTAAAACGCAAAGCCAGTTAGCAACAAAATTAAAAAAGCAGTTGAGTTTTTATAAAGATGATATTACTAATCTAATTGGAGATGATTTACATTTGCAAGCCGATCCAGCACGTATTTTGGTCAGAGACACATTAGAAATATTTTCAAAAGATAGTCCAATTCCACTTCGACAAGAAGGAAGTGGTGTAGAAAATATTATCAAAACAAAAATTGCATTAAAATCTGAATCTAAGCTAGTTTTGTTAGAGGAACCTGAAAATCATCTGACATTTGATCTTGCTACACAACAAATTCAATTCATACTAGATTTAGAAAAAGCAAACAGACAAGTTATTTTGACAACACATAATCCTTTGATTGTGAATAGATTGAACTTGAAAAATGTACTTTTATTAACAGAAAATAGGTTTCTATCTTTAAATTCATTGGATTCAAATACTGCATTTTATTTCTCACGATTAGATAATTTAAATATTCTGCAATTTATGTTAGCAAAAAAAGTTATTTTAGTCGAAGGACCTACAGAATATGTGTTAATGGATACAATGTTTAGGGTAACAACTGGAAAATCACTTGCGGAGGAAGGGATTCATCTGCTTTCGATGGGCGGAGATCATGCAAAAAGATTTATTGAAGTGGCAAAAAAATTGGGCAACAAAGTGCTTATTATAACTGATAATGACGGAAATGACAATCGACAAGAAAGTTTAACAAGCATGGTCAATACTTCGGAAAATGTTAGAGTATCAATTCCCGAAAATAAAGAACACTTTACATTTGAGGCGACATTATTTTATGCTAACCAAGAATGGTTTGAATCAAAATCTTGGAATCATCGTAGTTCTAAAACCGAATGGGGCAAGCACAAAAATCTTCCTAAAGAATTAGTATATTTACTGAATAATAAAGTTGACTCAGCACTAGAATATGATAAGTCAATTGAAGAAAAAAACATTTCAGTTCCAGAGTACTTACACGAGGATTTAAAATGGTTCATAAAATAATTCAAGCGGTGGCTGGAGCTGGAAAAACATACCATATTACCAATGATCTTGACTCAATGAAAAGATATCTTTTTTTGACATATACTAATGGAAATGTTGAAAATATTCGTAAAGGACTCATTGATTCAAAACAAACATTGGAAAAATGCTCAGTATCAACGTTTTCTAAATTTTTGATTGACTGGTGTTTAAAACCTTTTATATCCAAAATGGTACCAAGCGGAATATCTAGATACAAAGGCGAATTCACAACAGCATTGCCACCAAAAGTGTTTATTAATAAAAAGTACAATCCAAAATATTTTAAACAAGATAATTATAGGCACTATCTTGATAAATATAATCGTATGTATCTAAGTCGTATGTCAACTTTAGTCAAAATTAATTTGAAAGAAAATAAAGAATTTAAAGACTTGGTATTAAGGCAGCTGAAAACATTTGTTGATATAATCATTGTAGACGAATACCAAGATTTAACTGGACCAGAATTCGATATATTGGTTAATTTGATGAAACTAACCAAAAAAAATATTCACTTTGTTTTAGTCGGGGATTTCCTTCAATCTGGTGTAAGTCAATCAACTCAGAAATCTACAAGTAAATTAAGTAGCTTACACAATATAGAAGATCTGAGAGGCTTATTAAAAACAATATTTGGTAAGACTATTGAATTGGATACAGTTACTTTAAAGGCATCTTGGCGTGTGACTCCTGACGTTTCTAGATTCATACGAAAAAAATTTGATATTGATTTTAATACTAATCTGGAATCACCTAATGCCAAAAAGCGTAATACTTTAAAAATAATTCAAGATCCTGCGCAACTGAATAATGATTTATTGACAAATACAAAAATACTTTATTATCCAAGTAGTACATTAAAGGCGATTAACATAGAAAATTATCAGATCGTTAATTGGTCGTATTCAAAAGGTGACACATACAAACAAACTATTGTGGTATTAACGGATAATTTAAAAGATATCTGCAATGATGATTGGAGTGCAAGTATATTGGGTGATAAAATACGAAATCAACTTTATGTGGCGCTTACGAGAAGTTCTGGAAATGTTTACATTGTGCCAAAAAAAATTTGGAATATTTATCATAATATTAGCTAAATAATGCAATCAATTTTTATTATAAGTTTGTAATTAACTGAAACGGTATATCTGATATCATCTGAGGAAAAAAGCAAGTAGTTACTATTCTCAGGTGTTAAGGTTATTACATTTAAAAAGTACGATGACAATCGCCCAGTATCAATAAATTTTACTTCACGTAGATTAACAAATCCACACGAAAATGTGTGGATTTAAATATTATTGCAGAGAATGTCTCTTTGAAGTGAACCCCAATAGTTGGACAAAATAGAATTAATTAACTAACAGACTCAGTGGTGAGTTGCCGATATTGAACCGGCGACAAACCATTGAGTTTTTGTTTGATACGGTGATTGTTGTAATAATTGATAAAGTCATCCACGACCACTTTGAAATCGTGAAACGATTGATACTGTTTATGATGCACGATATTAGCTTTCAAAATATGGAAAAAATTCTCAATTGGTGCATTGTCGACTGGTGTTGATTTACGGCTCATGCTTTGCGTCATGCCAAAATCCTTTAACGTGTTAATAAACAGCGGTGTCTGATAATGGAATCCCTGATCACTATGAATAATAGCCCCACGATGCTTTGACAATGCTTTTAATGGCCGCATGACAAGCGTCATGGTTGGTGTTTTGGCTAAATGATACGACAGGACTTCGCCTGCATATAAATCGACAAACGCCGTCAAATAAGCTTTATTATGATCGTTTAATTGCATTTCAGTGACGTCTGTGACGATCTTTTGGTAAGGTGCGTCAGCTTGAAAGTCGCGTTTAATGACACGTTCGGCAATCCGACCTACTGTGCTGCGATAGGAATTATAGCGGCGTTTACGTGTGTTATATGTGGTGCTGAGGAGTACGTTTTGGCGCATAATCCGCAGAACGCGCTTATGGTTCACTAAATAACCTTGATCGTGCAACAACGTTGTCACGCGACGATACCCATATTCGGTTTGGAATTGTGGTGACTTAATTTGACGGATTACGTCCGCTATTTTGTTGTCTGATGACATATTGAGTGGATGAGCTTCTAGATAATAATAGGTACTGCGTTTCAAACCAATCAGCGTCAATAAGTCAGCTAATTTAAAGGATTTAGTCCGCCTTAGTGACGTTACTACCGTTTGTTTTTCTCGGTTCGTTGATCCACTAAGGCTTTTAATTTTTTGTACGCGTTGCCTACCACAGTAACACAGCATTTTCCATGCTTAACTGATAATTCTCTTGCTTCAAGTCAGCGAGTTCTTGTTGTTCTGGTGTGAGTGGACGAATGCGTTTGCGTCCCATAGTTGGTTGTCTGCCTTTCGGTTTAGGTTTTAACCCATTGTAACCGAAAATGCGGTAGGCGCTCAACCAATTAGCAATCGTTGTGCCAGGAAAGACGGCAAAATGACGTGACGTCTCAGAACATGAGTGTCCTGAAAGATAATAATTAATGACCTGCATTTTGAATTCAGGCGTATAGGTTTTGTGGTTTGTAGAACCAATTGAACCCGTCAGAAAATACTCGTCTCGCCATTCGCGAATCATATAATCACTACCGATGCCATATTTTTGGACTAATTCAGTTGAACCCTTGGCACCCGAGAGCCATTCCTTGACGACCATTAATTTAAATTCATTTGAATATTTTGACATAGAAAAACCCAATAACTTTCTGAACAGATTTTTTATTCTGTCCAAGTTATTGGGTTCACTTCATGGGAGAGAGGGTGTCTTTTTGATTTGAGAGAGAATATGTGGGTATGAAAAAATTTAGGGAGAGAAAAGAATAGTCATTTGATTGACTATGGACTAAGTATAAAATAGCTAGATTAAATTGAGTCTAAACAATAACTTACTTGTTCTTTGATTGCTCTTTTTTGCGTGCAGCGCTGTTCCACAAGTAGTTTGCCAATAGATCTAATATAAACAGGACTATTTCAACTATTATTGAAAACATAAACTGTCTTTCTTTTTAAATTACAAATTCTTTATTTTTAAGTAGTTCGTCTTGTTTCTTATCCAGCGCATACGTGTAAATTGCATGTAAGACTTTTTTCTTATAGGGACCTTTTTCGTTTAAAGCATTATCCATTAATACTTGTAAGTTCGTTTGTTCAGCTTTCAAAAACAATTGTTCAAAAATATTTTTATTAGTCATAATTTAAGCCTCTTGTTGTATTTAAATTGCTCCTTATACTAATTAAGCAAAATAATTCGTCAGCAAAACGATTGAAATGAGTTGAATACGGACTGTTAATTCAGGAACAGTTCATTAGGAATAATAAAAAAGAGCTGGTGTTCCTACGCACTAGCCCTTTTTACTAGAGAGGTTAATCTCCATGTATTTCTTCCTGCCTATATTATAGCATTATATTAGTATTATTTCAAAACATGATATACTTAAAAAGCTGTTGTTTCCTACTATACGCAATGGCAAGGAGGTGAAACTCCATGATATATTTCTTCCAAGAACTAACACAATTGTTCAACGCGATATGTGGTACTGTTGTGACGTTCGCAATTAAACGTTATTTTGATGATCTTAATGATCGTTAAAATATCCTCCTTACTTAGGGGGTCTTTTTGTTTGTCATAATTGTATAACCCATAGGAATTCAACTACCTTTATCACCTGATATATTTATTTTTAGTCGTAACCCAGTCGTGTTTTCAAGATTGTATATTAATCTTTTGGAAACATTTTTGCATTGATAACAACGACTGTTTTTTCGCTAATGCCTATTCTATGTTCAAATAATAAATCCACCATCAACCAAAATAATTAAATTAGCGCCTTGACGTGATCTACTGACAGCATCATTTGTATAGGTAGAAGTCGTTACAAATATTCCTCTGTCCGCATTATGACCACTAATGGTACCGGCAAAATTACTGATATCTGGTTCTGTAACAGGACCTTTTGTAATCGCTTAGTTTGCAACACAATTTTATATGTCATCAACTCAGGGGTTCTTAGATTGCTCATAAGTCAATCATTCGGACTGCTTTTTATCTAGGGCTGAACTGATTAGGCCACTTTCATTTTTCGCTTGGCAAGACTGATTCTTTCGTTGTTGAACCAATTAATATACTTGGCTACATCCAAAATCGGGTGGGCAATCGATGAGAATTAATATTCAGAAACAGTGCAACCTGTTGCCAATGTTTATACATCTAGAGAATACAAATTAGATCATATGTTTTAAGGATGTTTGGTAGTACTATTTTGACTTTTTTTCTACGAACGATCAGGAATTGATAAGAAAATCTCTTTATTTTCAAAATGTATGAAAGTGCTCTTTACAAATAATCTATCGTTTTTTCAGAGATGGCATCTGCTGAGTGTTGTAGCGCAGTTTCTTCATCTGACGTGAGTGGTAAATTAAATGTTTGAACAACACCACCACGACCAATAATGGCGGGTGTTGAAATATAACTCTTAAATTTGTCATCGTAGTGGGAGACAATCGCTTCACTTCGTGCATCAGATAGAACGAGTTGTGCTAAGGATACGGCAGCATGAGCAATGGCAAAATTTGTATATTTTTTGCCATTAAAAACGGTAAAACCACCAACTCTGGCGTCATTAGCAATTTTATCAAGGTCCAGGTTGTACCGTGAAACTAAAGTTTGAATATCTTGGCCTAGAATTTGTACAGTTGACCAAGCAGCAAATTGGGAGTCACCGTGTTCTCCCAGCATATAGCCTTTAACACTACGGGGATCAACGTCTAAAGCTTCACCAAGTACACGCTTGAGACGTGCCGTATCAAGATAAGTACCTGTGCCGAATACTTGATTTGTAGGTAAGCCGGTAAATTTTTGATACATACCTGTAATGACATCAACGGGGTTTGAAATAACAATTAACACGCCATTGAAGCCTACTTTTTTCAAATCATTGCCAACTTGTTGTACTTCAGGTGTGTTCGCTTTTAATTCAGTGAATCGATCACCACCCGGTTTAATTAAGTCAATATGTCCAAGTGCTGAAATGACAAGATCTGCATCCGCTAAATCATTAGCAGTGCCCGCATAAACAGTGACATGATTGCGCAATAGACTCGCAGCATCACGAAAATCCAATTCATCTGCTGCGAGCTTGGCAGTGTTTTTATCTACCAAAATTAATTCGTCAGCCAAACCTTGCGCAATAATAATATGGGCGACTGTAGACCCAACGTGTCCAATACCTACAATACCAATTTTTCGCATACTTTACTCCATTAATATAAAATGTGTTGTTAATTAGATTATACACATATTATAAAATTAAATCGAACGCATAACATAAAAAAGAGAATTTCTGCCGTGTATGTCTTCTAGTTTATCATCTCACGAACGTGCTATCATTGAGATATTACCTAAACTTCACTATTCTTACTATTGCTTACTGCAAAGGCATTAGAAATATCAAATTAACAACGTAAATAACTGACAAACTCCACTAAAATTGCAATCGACTTGATACAGATAGAATGTAATGCTTTATTAATTCAAGTGTGGGATAATACTTCATAAATGATAATCAAAAATGGGGGAATGTTGACATGACTATTGAAAAGCAAAAAAAATGGTCTTCGGCAGGCGCTTTAATTACGCTAGGAATTGTTTATGGTGATATTGGTACGTCACCACTGTATACAATGAATTCTATTTTAAACAGTGCCCGAAGTACACAACACTTAAATGATTTTGTTATTGGTTCAGTATCACTTGTGTTTTGGACGTTGATGTTAATCACGACGATTAAATACGTATTGGTCGCACTAAGAGCTGATAATCATGGTGAAGGTGGCATTTTTGCCTTATATAGTCGTGTTAAAAATGCCAATAAAAAATGGTTGCTCATTCCTGCTTTGATTGGCGGATCAGCATTGCTAGCTGATGGGACATTAACCCCAGCAATTACTGTTACCACTGCAATTGAAGGCTTAAAAAATCAAAAGATTGGTCCAATATTGTTTCCAAACAATCAACCCTTGGTCATTATTGTTGTATCAGTTCTATTGTTGATTATATTTACGTTTCAAAAGGTTGGCACGAAAAAAATTGGGAACATTTTCGGACCGATAATGTTAGTTTGGTTTGTATTTATTGGTTTTTTTGGATTCATCAATATATTTAATGATATGTCTATTTTAAAAGCATTGTCACCAACTTATGCTATCGCAGTTTTGGTAAGCCCAGAAAACAAAACAGGTATTTTCATTTTAGGGAGTGTCTTTTTGGCTACGACTGGTGCTGAAGCGTTATATTCTGATATGGGGCATGTGGGAAAGCAAAATATTTATATTAGTTGGCCATTTGTATATAGTATGCTAATTTTGAATTATATGGGTCAGGGTGCTTGGATTATGTCCCATACACAGCAATCTAACTTATTAAAACAAATATCGAATCCTTTCTTTGAAATTTTGCCTAGTAGTTGGCGTTTGTTTGGGGTCATTTTAGCTACTTTAGCTGCTATTATTGCTTCGCAGGCATTAATTTCTGGCGCGTATACGTTAGTGAGTGAAGCAATTCATTTAAAGGTGATTCCAAGATTACACACTTTTTATCCTAGTGAAGCAAGGGGACAAATGTACATCGGAACGGTTAACTGGATTCTTTGCATAATTGGATTGCTTATAGTTTGGTCATTTCAGACATCACACAATATGGAAGCGGCTTACGGCCTCTCAATAACAATTACAATGTTAATGACAACAGTATTGTTATATCAGTTTATTAAACAAAATCAACAGAAAGTACTAGCTATTGTTTTTGCTGTCGTTTTCGGTGCCATTGAAATCGTATTTTTGATCGCCAGTCTAGGTAAATTTATACATGGTGGTTATGCAACTTTAATCATTATGGTTGTTATCTTAAGCGTGATGATGATATGGTATTACGGCAATAAACGTCGTGAGAAAATCTCTAAACAAAATGATTACCTGTCTTTAAGAGATTATCGCAAACAGCTAATTAATTTATCAAACGACAAAGAAGAGCCTGTTTTTGCAACTAATTTAGTTTATATTGCTAATATTCATCAAAATTATAAGCTAAAAAGATCAATTATTTATTCCTTGTTTGGTTCCAAACCCAAAAAAGCAGAAATTTATTGGTTTGTAACAGTGCGTGAAGCAGTTAATCCATACGAAAAAAGTTATTCTATTGACATGCTTGGTACCAAAAATATTGTTCATGTTATATTCAATATTGGTTTTAAAGTTGAACCACAAATTCATCTTTATTTGAAACAAATATTAAATAATTTGGTTAAACAGGGGATTATTAATCCACAGTTTCCACGATATACAATTGAAAAGCATGGAAACATAGGTGATTTTAAATATGTCATGGTAAATCAAAATTATGAAGATTTACTTAATTTACCAGATGTACATCCTTGGGATCGGTTTATTATTGGGGGCCGATTATGGCTGCAAACACATACAGTAAAGCCAAGTAGTTTTTATGGTTTAGATTTCAGTGATGTGTTGGAAGAGACTGTACCACTATTTATTAGTCGCGGAAAGGGCAGTAGAATTAAGCTCACACAAATAGAGATTAAGAATATTGTTAAACCTGAAGAGAAAAGTTAGATTATAAGGCAAGTAAAGACTATATCTGATGTGCGGTTTGATTTTATAATCTATCAGATCTTAAAAATAAAATAAAGCAAGTATCGCGTTCCACGTGGAACGCGATACTTGCTTTATTTTTAGACTAGACAATAAAATATTTTAGAATTTGTGCTTCATCTAATGCAACTTTGTCATCACCACGAACATCAAGTACAATGTTACCGGCATTGAGAATGAGAAGGCGATTACCATATTTTAATGCGTCTGTTAAATTATGCGTAATCATCAGCGCGGTTAATTTATTTTGTGTCACTTGTTGATTAGTAGCTAACATGAGTTGTTCAGATGTCTTTGGATCTAATGCGGCAGTATGTTCATCTAAAAGAAGCAGCTCAGGTTTTACACGGGTTGCCATTAAGAAGCTAAGTGCTTGACGTTGACCACCTGATAAATTACCAGTTGCTGTATTTAGACGAGTATCTAAATTATTTCCCATCACTTGAGTGATTTGAGCATATTCGGTCAGTTTTTCCTTAGTTAAGCCACGACTTCTTAAGGTGCGTTTTCGACCGCGATTTTCAGCAAGCAGTAAATTTTCAGCAACGGTCATACGTGGTGCGGTGCCCATTTTTGGATCTTGGAAAACACGTGCGATGTAATTTGTACGTGCCACAGCTGATTCATGCGCGATATTGTGACCGTGATGCAGCAGCTGTCCGGAATTAATCGCTAAATTACCAGCAATCGTATTAAACAAAGTTGATTTACCAGCACCGTTCGTACCCAATACAGTAATAAAATCACCATCATAAATATCAAGACTAAGTGATTTTAAGATTTGCACATTGTCACCAACAGTTACAATAATATCTTTGAGTGAGAAAACAGGTTCAGTCATGTCTAGTTACACCTTTCTTGATTACTGTATCGAACTTCAGTGCTTTTCGTAATTGAGGTAGCATCATAGCAACAGCTAGTACAATTGCCGAAATCAAATTTAAATCATTTGTTGAAAAGCCAAGGCTAAGCACGGCTAACAAGACAAGACGGTATAAAATTGAACCAACAATCACCGCAACCAGACGGCCATTGAGTGATAAATCTCCAAAAGCGACTTCACCAATAATAATGGATGCCAAGGCAATGACAATAATGCCAATACCCATGTTGATGTCAGCGTAGCCATTATTCTGGGCAATTACAGCACCACCTAATGCAATTAAACCGTTAGATAACATTAATCCCATGATTGTCATACGATCAGTTTTAATCCCAATTGATTGCGCCATATTAGCATTATCACCGGTAGCAATAAAGGCTTGACCAATTTCAGTTTGTAAGAAAAACATGAGTGATAAGGTGATAATCGTAATAATGATAAAGCCAACAAAAACAGAATCAAAGTTTTTTGGTAAGTGCTGTAGAATTGGAGAAGAAAAAATCGACTTTTGATTTAATAGTGAGATGTTAGCTGAGCCCATAATACGGAGATTAATTGAAAGAGAGGCTGTCATAACAAGAATTCCAGCTAATAAAATTGGAATTTTGCCTTTGGTGTAGAGCAGCCCAGTAACTAGTCCAGCAATCGAACCGATGATAAGGGCAGTTAGTGTTGCTAAATAGGGATTAATACCATGAGAAATCATGGTAACTGCCGTGGCGGCACCTAAAGGGAAAGAACCTTCAACAGTCATGTCAGGAAAATTTAAAATTCTAAATGTGAGGAACAAGGCCACACCAAGTACGGCCCATAGGAGCCCTTGTCCAATACTAGATACAATTATACTCATTTGAATACCTCGCCTTTAGCCTCTGCTGTTTTTATCATGTCTTCTGGTAAGTGCAAACCAAGTAATTTAGCTTGTTTTAAGTTAATAACTATGTCGCCTTTAGTAATTGTTTTAACGGGATAAGTTGCCGTATCTTTGCCTTTTAACACTTGACCTGCCATAATGCCTGCTTGATAGCCAATGTCATATTGGCTGACTGAAATTGTAGCGACACCACCATCTTTTACCATGGTATTAACAGCTGGAATGACAGGAACATTGTTTTTATTTGTGATGTTAATGAGTGTTTTCATTGCGCTGGCAACACCATTATCTTGTGGCGCGTAAACGACATCAACTTGGCTGGCCATTGTTTCGGCAACCTGTTGCATATCATTGGTTGTAGAAATTGTGTACATATGTACATCGTAGCCAGCAGATTTGGCCAATTGTGCCATTCTTTTAGCATTGTACTCGCCACCATGATCAGATGTGGTGTAGATGATACCTAATTTCTTAGCTTTAGGCACCACTTGTTTAATGACGTTGAGATGTTGTTCTAATGGTGAATCACCAGATGTACCAGTGACGTTGGCACCAGGACGTTGTCCAGTTTTAACCAACCCCGATCCGACTGGATCGGTAATGCCAGCTAAAATGACAGGGCTGTTGCCATCAGCTGTTTTAGCTAAAGATAGGGCAGCCGGGGTTGCAATACCTAGTGTCAAATCAGCATTCTCGTTAGCAAATTTTTGAGACATTGTTTTGAGATTGGCTTGATTAGCTTGGGCATTTTGATAATCGATCTTAATTTTGTTGCCAGTGTAACCTTGTTTTTTTAAACCAGCCACGATACCACGATGTATTTCATCAAGGGCAGGGTGTGTTACCAGTTGGAGTATCCCAACTGTTGGAATATAGTTTTGTTTTTTGACTTGCTGTGCAGATTTGCCAGTAGCAACAAAGGCAACTCCTAGAAAAGCAATAATAACTACAATGATAGTTATGAGACGTTTATTCATAGTTTTTCTCCGAAATTTCTCTAAAATAAAATTGACCTTGGACAGCCATACAAGGCTTTCCAAGGTCAAAAGAAAAGTCTGTATGGCATATTTCCATACAGACTCGATTGCTACACAAAATGCATCGGTATGGATAAAACAAATGTTTTAAACATCAGCTTTATCCGTTACCGAAAAGCTGACTTTACCGACGCCACCAGGCATTGTTAAGTTGTGCGATTACTTTTTGCATGTGCTGTCTCCGAGTTATTTATAGATTAAGAATACTAAGAATTTAATGAGTTGTCAATAGGATTTTTGAAATTAATTATTAAAATGTTGTTAAATGACTAATTATAGTTGAAATTGGTTGTACCAATCTTTCATATTATCAAAAACCACTTTTAACTTGCTGCCTTTATTGGTCAAGTCGTAAGCGACTTGTAGTGGTTTCTCGGAAATGACGTTGCGAGTGATAATATCTAAGGACTCTAACTCGCGCAGTCGTATGGCTAGTGACCGTGAATTAATATCTGGAATATGTGCCATTAATTTACCATAATGATTATTACCAGCTTGTATTTCTGACAGAATCACCACTGTCCATTTGCCCTTAAAAAGTTTTAAAAATTCAGTTGCAGGACATAAGTTATCTGCAATTGTAATTGTATTGGTCACCATACTAATTCTCCTTTGAATTCCTTTTATTATACCGTGATTGACAGGTAGTGTAAAAAAATTCCCTACTTACTAAAAACAGTGTTGTGTTTTAAAATGAATGGTGAGCAAAACATAAGGGGGTTTATGATGAAGAAGCATACAAAGAATTATATGATGTTGATTATGCTATCAACGGGATTTATTATGGCGGTTCTAGACACAACAGGTGTAGCTTTAGCTATACCAAATTTGGAAGTGTATTTACAGTTATCGACATTACAATCAGCGTGGCTTATTAACGTTTATATTCTAGGGTTAGGAGGAACACTGCTGTTGTCTGGAAACTTATCGATCAAGTTTGGCGATAAACGTTTGTTTTTAACTGGTATGTTTTTGTTCGCATGCGCATCAGCCGTTTGTGGTTTGAGTGTGTGTTTCCCCCAGTTATTATTTTTTAGATTTTTACAGGGTGTGGGAGCATCATTATTTATGCCAAGCGCCATGAGTTTATTATTTAATGCTTATGGAGACGCTAAGATCAGAGCTAAGGTACTAGGAATTTGGACAGCAATTATTTCTGTCGCGACAGGGATTGGTTCGTTAGTTGGTGGTTTTTTCATTACATCTTTTGGTTGGCGGTCAATTTTTTTCATCAATGTACCATTAAGTATGATTGCGATTGTTTATATTTATATGACATCAACTAATGTTGTCAGAGTGGGTAGAAAATCAATAAATTATTTTGATAATATTTTGCTGACGATGAGTATCGGAACAGTTATTTTGTACTTAACGATAGGGAAGCAGTTAGGATATCTCAGTTATCAGTCTTTAGGATGTTTACTGTCATTCATTGTTTTGCTAAGCATTGTGATTTTGCGAGAGCGACGGACAAAGAACCCGATTGTACCTTTTATATTACTACGTAACATTGATTTTTTAACTGCTAATTTATTTGGTTTTATTGTTAATGTGTCACTTTATGGGCTTGTGATTATTTTTGGTCTTTATTATCAGAGTGATCTGCATTATTCGGCTATGGTGTCTGGGTTGCTGATTTTACCTGGTATGATTATTTTAGTTGTTGGCAACATATTTTATACGCGCATAATTAAATTTATCCCAGTCAGCAAGTTGATTAAATATAGTATTAGTATTGCCATTTTGGGATCACTAATATTAATGTTTGTGTCAATTTTAACAACCAAGAGAGCAATAATATTAGTGACTATTGGCTTTGCGGTGCTTAGCTTTGGTATTGGTATGCTCACGCCTGCATCAACAACGCTGTTGATGGAATCAGCAGGTAGTGAATTATCTAGTGTTGCTGGCGCAACCTTGAATGCAAATAAGCAAATTGGTGGTTTATTTGGCACAGCTATTGTGAGTGTCATTGTTTCATTTTTGGTTAATCAATGGCAATTGATACTGTCTGTATTTTTCATTGTTAATCTACTGCTGTATGCTGTGGCATACATGATACAGAGAAATATACAATCGCATTGAATTGATAAATTTGGAAAAGAACAGATGATGACATAAGGTAAACAAGTAACAAGTTGATTGAGATTGATGACCTTAACGGTTGGCTTTATCGTGGATTATGTTAGATGTATGAATCATGCATGTTAAATTGGCACACTTGTTGAGTGGTCAAGAGTAAGATGAAATGCTAACAATGGTTGTTTAAAATAAGTTAAAAATAAACTGAATAAGCCCAGTATCAAGCATAACAAAAACCCCGATTAGAATATAAATGATGCGACCTATTGGTGATCCCCAACGTTCAAAAACATACTTAACGATTGGTATCTGTCCAAAGAGATAAGCCAATATTAATGATAAGGCGGTTAAAACAATAAAATAAACCATTGTCAGTAGAATAGCAGCTGTCGTCATTGTGGCTAAAACAGGGACATAGACAGCAATATTATCAGCACCACAGCTAATAAGGTACATGAGTAAAACTGCGAGCATACCTCTTTTTGGCGTCGATTTTGAAGCGTTATTGTCATTAACATTTTCACCTTTGATACCCATATAAATTGGTAATAAACCAAGTAAGCCAATTGCCCATGTAGGGATAACAGTTTGAATTAATTGGCCAGCAATGGCACTGATAGCAAAAACAATGAGCATACCTAATTCATAGCCGATAAAATTATCTCTGAAACGGTATTTTTGTAATAAAAGTAATAAAATCATAAAAAAATCTAAGTTAACGCCAATAAATAGCATTGTGACAAGTGATAAATCTGGCATAATGTTTCTCCTGTTCATGATATACTTATAATATATTAGTATAAACATATGTTATCATTAACATATGAAGGAGTCAACATATTATGGGAAAAAATAACGATATGCTTTTTCAAAGCGGAATGATACGTATTTTCAAATTATTGAGTAACCCCACACGGCTGAATATTTTGATGTTATTAGAGCATGAGCAGCTTAGTGTCAATGAGATTGTTACACAACTTGAAATTACACAACCGCAAGTGTCGCACCAATTAGCTATTTTAAAAGAACAGCAACTAGTAAGTGCAAAAAAAATAGGCAAGAAAAGCTTATATCAATTGAGTGATCCGCATATTCTTAGTGTCATTCATTCAACAAAACAACATGTAGCGCATGTGATTACTGGGAATAAACATGATGAAGCGTAATGTTGCTGATTAATATACTATAAGGCACATCTTATAGTTTGCTACCACTAATAAACTTAAATAAAAAAGATAAATGTAAGCGCTTGCATTTATCTTTTTATTGTTTTATACTTGCTGTATAGAAATGGAACGTTCCAAATATCAAAAAGGAGATATAATGGCAAAAGAAATGTGGTGGCAAAATGCCGTGGTTTATCAAGTATATCCTAAGAGTTTTCAAGATAGTGATAATGATGGCATTGGTGATTTGCGTGGGATTATCAATCGATTAGATTATATTAAACAATTAGGAGTTGATGTTATTTGGTTAAATCCGATTTATAAAACATCAAATATTGATGGTGGATACGATATTTCAGATTATCAAAAAATCAATCCAACTTTTGGAAACATGACTGATTTTGAAGAACTCCTTGATAAATCTCATCAAAAGGGTTTGAAAATCATGATGGATCTGGTGGTTAATCATAGTTCTTTTGAACATGAATGGTTCCAAAAAAGCATTCAAGATGACAGTAAAGATAATAAATACCGTGATTATTATATTTGGCGTGATCCTGTTGATGGACATGAACCAAATAATTGGGGCTCCTTTTTTTCAGGTCCCGCATGGACATACGATGAAAAATCTGGTCAATATTATTTGCATTTATTTGCTAAGGAACAACCAGATTTGAATTGGGATAATGAAGCAGTGAGAAATTCTATTTTTGATATGATGAATTGGTGGGCTGCTAAAGGCATTGATGGCTTTAGAATGGACGTCATTTCTTTAATTTCAAAACCTGACGGTTTGCCAAACGCACCAATTACAGAAGGTGCATTATATGGGAATTCAGGAGATGCAGCTGCTAATGGACCACATGTGCATGATTATTTGACTGAAATGAATAAGCAAGTTTTACAAAAGCATGATTGGATTACTGTGGGTGAAACAGCTGGTGTGACAACAAGTGAAGCCAAAAAATATGCTAATCTTGACGGTACAGAACTCAACATGGTTTTCCAATTTGAACATGTTGGTTTAGATGGTAATCAAAATCCAACGCTTGGCAAGTGGTCTGATAAACATGTATCATTACTGGCACTGCGCAGTAATTTGGTCAAGTGGCAAAAGGCATTAGCTGGTAAGGCATGGAACAGTTTATATTGGAATAATCATGATCAGCCACGTGCTATATCACGATTTGGAAATGATTCTCCTGAGTATAGGTTAGTTTCAGGTAAGATGCTCGCTGCGTTACTGCATTTTATGCAAGGTACACCGTATATCTATCAAGGTGAAGAGATCGGCATGACGAATGCAAACTTCCAGACAATGGATCAGTATCAAGATCTTGAGTCAATCAATGCCTATCATGAACTCGTTGAACAAGAACATTTGATTTCTGCTGATGTGATGATGAATTATTTACGCGCACGCTCAAGAGATAATGCACGTACCCCTATGCAATGGGATAGTACAACTTATGCAGGATTTAGTGACGTAACACCTTGGTTAGAAGTCAATGCCAATCATGAATCTATTAATGTTGACGCTGCATTAAAGGATAAAGAGTCATTATTTTACTTTTATCAAAGATTAATTACGTTACGTCACGAACTACCTGTTATCACTGATGGTACTTTTGATCTCGTCACAGGCAATGAAAAAGACGAAGCGGTGTTTGCATATACAAGAAAAAATGACAAAGAAGTATTGCTAGTGATAGCAAATTTTACTGCACAATCTGTTAGTCGCGCCTACAATATACCTAAAGATAGTAAACTTTTGATTCAAAATTATCCAGATGTAACCAGTTTAGCACTCAGGCCATATGAAATCAGGGCATATCTGTTTTCTAATCGAGATAATGAATCTATGTAAAGAAGGGAGTTAGTGAGATGGTTGATAATGCAGAAATGACAATAAAAAAAGGCCAAGGTAAGTTACCTTGGAATGAACGGTTGAGTTATGGTGCCAGTGATTTCGCATGTAGTTTTACGTTTAGTTTGATCGGTACTTATCTTATGTATTTTTATACCGATGTTTTTGGTATTACAGCAGCAGCTGTTGGTACATTAATGTTGGTTGCTCGAGTGATTGATGCGCTCGATGGCCCGTTTTGGGGCATTATGATTGATCATACACACACAAAGTGGGGACGTAGTCGTCCCTACTTGCTGTGGTTCAATGCACCATTTACAATATTTACAGTGTTATGTTTTACGACGCCAGATTTACCTATGAATTGGAAAATTGTTTGGGCTTACGTCACGTATATTGGCATAGATGTCTTGTACTCTGCAGTTAATATTCCTCTGACATCAATTCTACCAAGTATGACAACTGACCCTGATGAACGTGTGTTGCTGTCAACAATTCGATCTCTATTCTCTAATTTTGGTGGAACATTAATCTCTGTTATAGCATTACCTTTGGTAGCACTATTTGGGGGAACTGATAATCCTCGTCGTGGTTTCTTCTGGTTAGCCGTTATGGCTGCATTAGTATTTTTCGTTATATATTTGGTTGTTTTTGCTAATTTAAGGGAACATGTGCAAACACGACAGTCTCAAAAAGCATTACCTATTAAAACATCACTAAAAGCACTCAAAAATAATTGGCCTTGGGTGATTGTGGTTGGATTGAACTTTATTTACTGGCTGGGTATGCAAACAAAAGGTCAGGTAACAATATACTTTTTCAAATATAATTTGGACAAGCCTGGTCTAGCTTCACTTGCACTATTCTTTAATGCTGTGGGGTTAATATCTGTCTTTTTGACACCAAAACTTGTCATGAAAATTGGTAAAAAACGGACAATATTATCGGGACTGGCATTAAGTATTTTTGGACAATTGATTTTAGGGGTTGGCGCGCAAATGTTGAGCATTCCGTTAGTCATTATTGGTACCATTGTTGGTAACTTTGGTAACGGATTTGTTGGGGCATTAATTGCTGTTTTGCTTGCGGACTCTGTAGACTATGGTGAGTGGAAAAATGGTGTTCGTGCGGAAGGGATTGTGACTTCTGCCTCTAGCTTCACTGCAAAGTTTGGTATGGGTATTGGTGGTGCTATAACGGGGATGTTACTCTCAATAGGTCATTACACACCTAACAAAACGCAATCGGCTGCAGCACTATTTAGTATTGAAGCAAATTATGTCTGGGTACCGCTAGTTGCCTTAGTCATTTCATTTATTTTAATATTATTTTATCGCTTAACGCCTGAAAAAGAAGTAGAAATGACACATTATATTAATGCAAAGCACGCTCGAGAAGATTCAGAAGATAATGTAGCAGCTATGGATAGTGTAGAGGGGTAAAAAATGAGTGATAGAAAAATAACTATTGATCCGAATGAATTTGCAATGGGATTAATCAAGGATACGAAGCAAACTGATAATATGACTAATCAAACATTTATTAAAAAACAGTTGACGCTTTATCTAGAGGCGTACTTCTTGATAGAGGATTTTAATCGTTTGGAAGTTGATCAAATTGGTAAGATGAAACAACAGCAAATGTTAGATTTATTTGATAAAATGTTATCAGGAAGATTTACACCATAATCACTGTAAAAATGCCGACACGGCATTTTTTTTATTAAATAATTAGTTTAGAGAAGGTCATTGAAATTGGTAAATATGAATGATGTTGCTAGCTTGGCTGGTGTTTCAAGAGGATCAGTATCTAATTACATTAATGGTAAAAAGACTAAAGCAGAGACACAAGCTAAAATAAAAGAAGCCATTGCTGCCTTGGATTATGTTCCCAACGCAATGGCACGCGCCTTAAAAACGAGCAAATCAAATTTCGTCGTATTTATTGTCCCGACAGTGAACTCACCTTTTTTCTCGGAATTGAGTTATCATATGCAACAGGAGTTACAACGTCATGCTTATAAGATGATTTTATGTAATTCTAATAACACTTCAGAAGAAGAAATAGAATATATACAGATGGCTAATGCACAAAAGGTAGCTGGTTTAATTACGATGTCTTATGCCAATGTCGCTAACTTAATTGATACTAGCATTCCATTGGTTTCCATAGAAAAGCGTGTTTCTCAAAATGTACCACTAATTACATCAGATAATTATATGGGTGGTAGACTCGCTGGGGAAACGTTGGCAAAACTAGGGGCAAAGCGATTGCTGTTTATTTCTAAAAAACCTGTAAAGAATATTTCTGCAGTACGAGAAAGAGGGTTCTTAGATTATTGCCAAGAAAATGATATTTTTGCTGATGTTTTTCTAGCTAGAAAGAAAATAAATTTCATTAGTGACTTTAAGCGTTTTGTTAAGGATAACTTTGTTGACCAGCATTTTCCTTATGATGGGGTCTTTTCTGATTCTGATGAGTATGCAAGTGATTTCTATCATATACTCATTCAAGCAGGCGTTCAAGTTCCCAATCAAGTACAGATCATTGGGTTTGATGGATCGCGTGTGTATGCCAGACAAAGAATTACGTTATCATCAATCAAACAATCAACAGCTCATATTGCAAAATATGCGGTTGAGAAGTTACTATTACAAATCGAGTCTAAAAACGAACGTACTTTTTTGGGAGAGACGACCGTTATACCAGTATCATTTGAAAAGGGCATAACAACTAAGTAGAATAATGCGAGACGCATTTATGAATTAGCTCGCTTGATTTTTCTGACACTTATCACATAAACCAAATATTTCTAATTTGACAGTTAAAACAACGAATTGTGCTAAATCAGCCTGTAATTTAGGCGCCAATGTCGCGTCAAGTTTAATCACGCGATGGCAGTTTTGACAAAAGAAATGACCATGATGAGGTGTTACAAAATCACATTGGAATTTAACGTTTAATTGGCCATCTTCAGTCCGTTGTTCAATAATCCCTAAATCACTAAATTCTTTAATATTGCGGTAGGTAGTCGTATGACTAGCATTTGGGTATAATTTCTGCATATATGCATCAACTTCAGTCACAGGAATGTATGTTGTTTCGAATTTTGATAAGTATGCCAACAAGTCTTTACGTTGTTTTGTGATACGAAAAGTACTTTGCTTAAGGATATCGAGACCTTTATTATATTTTAAAGTATTATCAACCATTAGTTTTGACGCTTTCATTATTAATCCACAGTTAGTTTAGTTAACTCTATTATGGCTTATATACGACATATTGTCCACAATTCAAAACGCAATATGACAATCTTCAGACATAAGCTATTGACTTATCAAACAAAAGTTTATATACTTTAAAGAGTAATTATTACTATTAACAGGAGAACGAATTATGCCAGAAAAAAATGACCTCAGTAGCGCTTATCGGCGCTTAAAAAGTCCTAATGCTAAAACGAGAGATCGTGCTTTAAAGTTAATCAAGGAATTAAAAGCAAAAAGAAATCAAAAGAAATAAGAATAATATAACGCATTAAATAGTAATAATTACTTTTAATGTGTTATACTATTCTTATGAGGTTGTTAAAACAGGCTCACTGCTGTAAAGCAAAATAAACACGGACAGTTATTTCACAATACTCCTAATGTTGGGATGATTGTAACTTACACTGCTATATTAAATGACTGTCAGTCGTATATAAAAATTCGTAACCACCGTTATTATTGGGTGGTTACGAATTTTTTATTGGCTTATTATTTTAATGTAGGGAGCGCATCATTAGATTCAGCCGTCTTGGTAATGGCAGTCGACTATTAATTTTGATGATCTTTAAATGTGGATTACTGGGCAAAAACAGCCGGTTTTTACACAGTTTTAAGCGATTAAGTTTCTTTACCATTCAAAGAAAAATAGTAATCACTTGAGGCATTCTGTTAGACGGCGTGTGCGTGAGATGTCACGATTAATCAAAGTATGTTTCTAAAAACACAGCCACACCATCTTGTTGGTTGCTTTTAGTCGTATGATTAGCAACTTGTTTAATACTTGGAATAGCATTAGCCATAGCAACACTGACTTTTGCTAGTTTGAGCATGGCGAAGTCGTTTTCCTCATCACCAAACGCCATTAAATTTTCTGGTGTTAACGAAAAATGAGCCAGTAATTTTGATAAAGCAGTGCCTTTATTAACACCCTTGGGAATGAATTCTAATAACATACGCCTTGAACGAACAAAAGATAGGTTTTGCCTTAGAAGTGGTGTATGTTGAAGAACCTTTTCTAAGTAATCTAATTCCGATTCATTTGCACAAACAACAAACTTATTGAATGTTATGGTTTGTGGTAATTGACTTAATGTCGATTGAAAATAAGGAATTAATTGACCCACCAAATCAACATAATGTGATTGACCAAAATCTTTAATTGAAAAAACGCTCTCCTGGCTCACAATATCAACAGGTAAATTCAAATTAGCTATCACGTTAAATACGTCGATCACATCTTTGACAACAAAATGTTTATCTAAAATATTTTGATCAGTGCGGATGTTTTTAATTAAACCACCATTAAATAAAATAACGTGATCATTTGGCTGATTCAAATCTAATTGTGCAATAAAATTTTTGACGTTAGGAAATGGCCGACCGGTAGTTAAAACTATTTTTTTACCATTTTGATGTAATTTTTTTAGCACGTGAGTGCTTTTCTCAGATAGTGTTTTATTTGGCAGTAGCAAAGTATTATCCATATCTAAAGCAATCATTTGAATATTTGTCATTTGTGACCTCCATAAGTTAAAGTTGGGATAAAACTGTTTTTAAGCGATCAAATTCAGTGTTGGTCAATTCTCTATCGATTAAAAAAGTAGGCAATTTAGTATCAATATCCGTTGATTCAGTGATAATTAAATCAAAATTATCATTATCAATTAAAGACCTATCAGTATTAGTTAGGTGTTTTATTGTTAAATCACAAGGTGTGACATTGTTTTTTTCAATGAACGTTTGAAATAAATTTTGACTATATATTGGTAACGAGGTAAGCATGAGTATATGTAATCGCTGCACTTCTTGATGTTGCAAGTTGAAATTATAAAAAATCATGGCAAGAATCGTAATCTGATCTGGTAATAAACCAAATGGAAAAAGGCGACTATATAGGGAATGGTCAGGTAAATTATTTAATGATTTTTTAACGTCATTTTCTAACATTGCGTTGTGATAGAGATAGTCATATACTGTGATACTTTGATATCGAACTGAATACCAAAAGGGTTTTAGTTGTGTTTGAATCTCTCGAGTAAGCGCTTTTTTTTCAGAATGGGTACTGTCAATATGAGCAGTATTCATAAATGAGTTCACAATATGCTCACTAAGTATCAGTAGGTCTTGAAAAGAATGTGAGCTAAAATGTTCATCTTGTTCTTTTGTTACGCTAAGTAGTTGTAACGTTAAAAATAACTTGACAGATGTTGGCATAGTAACAGCAAAATTGGTTGTGACAATCAACGAAAAGTCTTTGATGACTTGATTTTCTTGACGTTTCTTAAAGGATTCAACATCTGTATTATTAAAAAGTGCTGACACAGATGCTATGGGATGATAGTTACTATACAAGGATGCTAGGACGCTGAAAATAGTTAGTGTCATAGCATTGGAAGCTGATATTTGCTTTTTTAAACTACTTTTGTACATATTTTTTAACTTATCGCTGACTAATAAAAACTTTGAATAAGAAAGCTGGCAATCTAATGTATGAATAAAATGTTCTAAAGCACTGGCATGGTACTGCAATAAGATTAAATTGTTATACACATTAACTAATAGATCAAATAGTGATTCCTTAAATTCAAAACCATTTTTTTTGGAAAATGCAGGTTTGAATTTTTGCCTCTTTTTTAATTCTGATATATCACGTAGAACAGTATTACGCGACACATCAAACAATAATTGGAATTCAGATAATGTCCACTTTTTTAAAGGTAATGCAATGCAAATAGACATAATGAGTTGTCGATCATAAGAATTGATATATTCATTAGTAGCAGCAATGGATAGTTTAGTTGTTAGTGCAGACACCTGCTGACCCGTGACTTCTAAATTTGGGACTAAAAAAGGTTGGTGCACAGAATGCAGTTCAGAGTTAGCTGCTTGCAATAAATAGTAAATTTTACGGTTCGATAGGTTGAGATGATTTGCAATTGTTTGCACACTTGGTAATAGCTGTTGTGTAGAGATATAATTGATAAATTTTGTATAGTTCATACCAGATACTTGCATAGCGGTATTCCCTTCTTTGACGAACTAAAATAATTTTTGTTCGTTATTAATTGTACAACTTAGATGACAAGCAAAACAGTCTCATTGGGGCAATTTTATTGTGGCACAATGAGACTGTTTTTTTATATCGTGATAACAGATAATATAATTGTACCAAAAAATGTAAGCGCATACATTTTAAAATAAGGTTTCAGAATTAGAAAGGGATTGCATCATGTCAAAAGCAACAAACATTGAAGAAGCAACACGTGAAAATTGGATTGAAAACACGTTTCCGGAGTGGGGAACTTGGTTGAATGAAGAAATTGAACAGGCAAAGGTGCCTGAAAAGAATTTCAAAATGTGGTGGTTAGCTAATAATGGTATTTGGTTAAAAACACACGAAAACACCAATATCTTAGTAGATTTATGGAATGGAACAGGCAAGCAAACTCATGGCTCAGGATTAATGAAACAAGGGCATCAAATGATGCGGATGAGTGGTGTCCAAAAAATGCAACCTAATTTAAGGTTACAACCATTTGTTATTGATCCTTATGCCGTTAAAAATGTTGATGCTTTGCTTGTGACGCATATCCATTCAGATCACTTAGATATTAATACCGCCGCTGCTGTTTTACAAAATAGTGGTCCAGAGACGAAATTCATTGGACCACAAGCTGTGGTTGATATTTGGGAAAGTTGGGGTGTGCCATCGGAGCGAACCGTTGTGGTTCATCCAGGTGACGAAGTCAAAGTGAAGTCAGTAACAATTAAAGCGTTGGAAGCATTTGATCGTACGGCTCTTTTGACAGTAAACTCAGATGTTCAAATAAAGGATTCATTGCCTCAAGATATGAATGAAATTGCTGTCAACTACTTATTCAAGACAACAGGTGGCAATTTGTATCATGCTGCTGACTCACATATGTCAAATATGTTTGCTAAGCATGGTAATGAAAATGATGTTGATGTCGAAATTATTAACTATGGTGAAAATCCACGTGGTATTACTGACAAAGTCACATCTTTGGATGTTCTACGTTCGGCAGAAGACTTGAAAGCCAAAGTTGTTATTCCAGTACATTATGATATTTGGTCTAACTTTGATGCCGATCCACAAGAAATTGTTGAAATTTGGAAAATGAAAAAGGATACATTGGACTATAAATTCCATCCATTTATTTGGAAGGTTGGCGGTAGCTATACCTTTCCACAAGATAAAGATAGGGTCCAATATCATTATGACCGAGGCTTCTCAGATGTCTTCTCAACAGATAATGACGTACCATTTCCATCATTCCTATAAGGAGAAAAAAATGACAATGCTCAAATATTTTTACGACAATGATTTAGTACGAATTTATGATAAGACACCTACAAATTGGCGTGAAGCAATCAATGTTGCAAGTGAAAATTTAAAAGAAAAGAACATCATCACTGACGAATACGTGCGTGAAGTGATTAAAAATGTTGAGACAAATGGTGCCTACATTGTTATCACACCCGGTGTTGTAATGCCCCATGCTTTGGCGACCGGACAAGGCGTATTAGGGACAGGTATTGGCTTTGCTAAATTTAGCGAACCAGTATCTTTCGAAGATGGTAATCCAGATAAACAAGGAAAATTGTTCTTTACGTTGGCAGCTAAGGATGAGACACAACATTTGGAAAATATTCAAAATTTGATGACGTTACTAATGACAGATGGCATGATTGAGGCCTTATCAGATATTGAAACGTTGGCAGACTTTGTTCAAGTGATGAGTCAATTTGAAAATATCCCTGCGGAGCAATGAGGAGAAAATGATGAGTAGTATATTTGCAGGAATATTAAATATTTGGGCATTTTTTGCCAACAATATTTTGACACAACCAGCCTACATGATCGGATTCATTGTGTTGATTGGTTATATGTTAGAAAAGAAACCTTGGTATGAAAGTTTAGCTGGTTTTTTGAAAGCAACAATTGGCTATATGATTTTGATGGTGGGTTCCACTGGATTGGTTACCAGTTTTCGACCAATATTAACGGGTTTGAAAGACCGATTTCACCTAACAGCCACAGTGATTGACCCATACTTTGGTCAAAATGCTGTGACCGATGGTCTAGAAAAGACATTTGGTAGATCATTTGGGGATGTCATGATTCTATTGTTGATAGCCTTTGTTTTCAACATTTTACTGGTTCGTTTTTCAAAATATACGAAATTACGTGCCGTATTTACAACTGGAAACGTACAGGTTCAACAAGCAGCAACCGCATTTTGGATTATATTGTTTGCTATTCCTAGTTTGGGGCGCATTGAAGTTTTGCTAGTTATGGGTATTATTCTTGGCTTGTACTGGGCTGTTGGATCTAACATGACAATTAAGCCGATACAGCAGTTAACTGATGGCGGAGGTTTCGCCATTGCCCATCAACAAATGTTTGGGATAGCGCTTGTGGCTTGGATTTCTGACAAAATGAAGAAATCATCTGTTAAAAAAGGTCAGCAATCATCAAAACGTTTGGAAGATGTTATCTTACCAGGATTTTTGAGAATATTTAATGAAAATATGGTAGCGACAGCCATTCTGATGTTTTTGTTTTTCGGCATTATCATGGTAGTCTTAGGACCAAGTTATTTCCATCAAGTGTTTATTACGAGTAAAGGGGCATCAGGACTCCCTAGTGGTGCAAGTTTCTTCTTCTATATTTTAACAACATCATTGGGATTTGCAGTTAATTTAGCCATTTTGCAACTGGGTGTGCGAACATTCGTTGGTGAATTGACAGAAAGCTTCACTGGCATCAGTGACACAATCTTACCAAACTCAGTTCCTGGTATTGATGTTGCCGCAACATTTGCTTTCGGTGAACAGAATGCTGTAACGATTGGCTTCTTATTTGGTGCATTAGGACAATTCTTAGCTATTGGTGCGCTAATGATTTGCCATTCACCCACGATTATTATTGCTGGTTTTATTCCGCTATTCTTTGATAATGCTGTCTTCGGTGTTATCGCCAATAATCGCGCGGGTGCTAAAGCCGCTATGATTTTGCCGTTTTTCTCTGGCATCATTCAAGTGATGGGCGCTGCCTTAATTTCAACGTGGATTGGTATGTCAAAATTTGGTGGTTATCTAGGAATGTTTGACTGGGACACTGTTTGGCCAGGATTTGCAGTTATTTTGAAATATTTAGGTTACTTTGGCGTTGTTGTTGTAGCTGCACTATTACTGATTATTCCACAACTTGAGTATCGTAAAGACCCTAAAAATTACTTTTTGATGGTTGAAGATTATGAAGCTTATAAAAAAAACAAAGGTATTGATTAAGAATACCTTGTACACAAATAGAAATGGAGAAATATAATGAATATTTTAGTATCTTGTGCTAATGGTTCTGGTACCAGTTTAATGATGATGAAGAGTGTCGAAAAATCAATGAAAAAACTAGGCATTCCAGTAACGAAGATTAATCATACTAGTATTGCCGAGGGAAAATCGACAGCTGCCCAATATGACGCAGTTTTTACCCCTTTAAACTTTGTAGATATGTTTGCAGATGTTGCAAAAAAAGGCGTGACAGTTGTTGGTGTGAAAAATGTTATGAGTGATAAAGAAATTACACAACGTATTATTGATGAAACTAATTTTGAAGAAAAATATAAAAAGTGAGGATAGAAAAATGACAAAACCTAATTTACAAATTGCCTTAGATCAAAATACGTTAGCAGACGCGATTAGAATAGCGCATTTTGCTGGTTCTATTGTTGACATTGTTGAAGTGGGAACAATTTTAGAATTACAAGCAGGGCAAGATGCAATTCGTGTTCTTCGGGCAATGTTTCCAGATAAAATTATTGCCTCTGACACGAAATGTGCCGATGCTGGCTCGACAGTCGCACAGAATTCTAAAGATGCCGGCGCTGATTTGATGACTGTGATTGATTCTGCAACGATCGCGACTATGAAGTCAGCAAAAACAGTGTTAGATGGTATTCAAGTCGAGTTATATTCGGCATGGAACTGGGATCTAGCTGAAAAATGGCGAGAAATTGGTATTGAACAGGTTATTTATCATCAAAGCCGTGACGCATTGCTTGCTGGAGAGGTTTGGGGAAAAAAAGATCTAGACATTGTGAAGAAATTTATTGATATGGGCTTTAAAGTCTCTGTAACTGGCGGTTTGAATTTAGATACTATCAAACTCTTTAAAGATGTGCCGGTTTATACGTTTATTGCAGGTCGTGCGATTACTGGTCAGGCTGATCCAGCTTTAGCTGCGCAAAAATTCCAGGATGAAATTAAAAAGTACTGGTCATAATAATGGTGAAACTTGGAATTAACGAAAAATCATTGCCAGCAGCGATGTCATGGTTTGACAAATTAAATTTTGCTAAAAATCAAGGTTTTTCATTTGTAGAGATGTCTATTGATGAAACCGATGCTCGTATTGCGCGATTGAGTTGGAATAAAGAGCAGCGATTTAGCTTAGTTAAAGATATTTATCAATCTGGTGTATCCATTGACACGATGATGTTGTCGGCACTCAGAAGATTTCCGCTCGGTTCAGAAAACAAAGCCATCTATGATCAATCGTTTGATATGTGTCAACAAGCCATTATTTTAGCCAAAGATCTCGGTATAAGAAATATTCAAATTGCTGGTTATGATGAGTATTACGGTTCAAAAACACCACTGACACATGAAAACTTTATTGAAAATTTGCAACGTGTCGTGAATTTTGCAGCAGAACATCAAGTCATGATTTCTATTGAAACAATGGATGATTGTTTTATCAATTCAATTGCTAAAATAAAAAATGTCAAAAAATCTATTGTATCACCTTGGTTACAAGCTTACCCTGATCTAGGAAACATTTCGGCTTGGCCAGATAATCAGCCAATAGAAGATTTGACGCAAGGATTAGATAGCATTATTGCTATTCATGTAAAAGATGTGTTATCTGTCACTGATCAGACGTCTGGAAAATTTAAAGATGTGCCGTTTGGTGAAGGCGATGTTAATTTCCTGGGTTTGTTTAAAGCATTAAAGCGTGTTGGCTATCAAGGCACGTTCACAATTGAGATGTGGTCAGAAAATGATATAGATGCCGATAGCAAAGTCGTTTTTGCCCATGATTTCATTGTTGATTTATTAACGCAATCTGGTTTATTAGTGGAGATGTAACTATGTTAGAAAAACTAAAACAAGAAGTCTACAATGCCAATATGTCGTTGCCCAAGTTAGAATTAGTGACTTTCACATGGGGCAATGTTTCAGGCATTGATCGTGAAAAAGGGTTATTTGTTATTAAGCCATCTGGTGTTGCGTATGAGCAATTGCAACCTGCTGATATGGTTGTTGTTAATTTAGATGGTGAGGTGGTTGAAGGTAACTTAAATCCATCAAGTGATACACCAACGCATGCCTATCTGTATCGCCATTTTAAAAATATTGGTGGTATTACACATACACACTCACCTTGGGGTGTGTCCTTTGCGGCAGCGAAAATGGATATTCCAGCGGTGAGCACAACCCATGCGGACACATTTTATGGTGATATTCCATGTGTACCGGCATTAAATGAAGAACAGATTCGATCAGCCTACGAGATGAATACGGGGGCAGTCATTGTATCAGAATTTGAACGTCGAGGGATAGATCCTGATGCGACACCAGCGGCATTAGTTAGTCAGCACGGACCATTTTCCTGGGGGCCAACACCTGAAAAATCAGTATATAATGCTAAAGTATTAGAAGTGTCAGCTGAAATTAGTTATCACGCACTGCAGTCAACACGATCTGATATTCACGTGCCACAGTACTTATTAGATAAACATTACTATCGCAAGCATGGTGCTAATGCTTATTATGGACAAGGTTCTGCACAATCAATGGCCCATATATCGCACGTATAATGCCATGATATGGCATACAATATTCTGTGTATTGTGAATAATTTTCCCAATTAAAAGTATACTAAAATACCGGACAAATTTTATTTTGTCCGGTATTTTAGTATACTTTTAACTTTTCTGATTATTTTTTAACTTTTGCGTTAACACGTTGTGCTTGTTTAAAGTATTTTGTCATAACTGAACTAACAGTTCCCCAATAGAAAAAGAGAAGGGAACCGACAATAATGAAAACAAAATCCAGCGGATAATGAATCCAGTTTTGACCATTGAATTCTTTTGATCCGATGTAGGACATAATAGAAATGAAAATTAAGTAACCAATCATCCAAAAGCTACCTTTGAAAGCGCGCTTGGTTTTATTAAAACCGTGTTGCCATTCATAATAGAAGTAAAAAGGTAGCCCTAACAGAATCACTAAAATAACTTCCACGGTTGTAGGCCACATAGCCCAATAAGTAGCCAGAGATGCGAGTATAAAAGATAAGGGGGCCATGTATTTTAACAATTTAGCACGAAATGGTCTTGTGAATTCAGGTGCCATTTCACGCAATGAAACAGCAGTCACTGGGCCGGTTAAGTAAGCAATTAATGTTGATGTTGAAATAACACTGGCAAGTGTTCCCCATGATCTGAAAATTGACACCATAAGCATGCTCAAAATAGCGTTAACAACCATAGCGATACGTGGTGTGCCATATTGTTGGTTTATTTTACCTACAAATTTTGGGATGTGATTGTTTGACACCATTGCTGCCAAAGTTCGACTTGAAGATGCCACAAAAGACACACCAGTTCCAAAAGGGGACACAAAAGCGTCCATGTATAGCAGCACTGAAAGCCAATGAATACCTAACAAAATAGCCAAATCAGCGAAGGGCGATGAAAAGTTAATACCATGCCAACCGTTTTTAGCAATCATAGCTGGGTTGAGTGATGTAATGAAAGTACTTTGCAGTAAAATGTATAAGATACCACTAATAATAAGAGAATAGGCAATGCCACGTCCAATGTTACGCTTGGGATTTTCAATTTCGCTACCCATATTAATCACTGTTTGAAAAGCGTTAAATGAGAATATGATACCTGATACTGTCGTTGCTGCAAATATAGGTGCCGTACCGTAAGGCATGAATTCGTGCAGGTTAGTCCCATAATTTGCAGGGTGAAATCCTGATAATGTGAGCATAAATATTGTTAGTATAGGTACGCCAATTTTGAAAATAGAAATCACACTTGTGAAGTTAGTTAATAGTGCGACAGACCAATAATTGAGTAACGTAAAAATAACAATAAATGCAAACACAACGAGTAAACCGGCTGTTGTAATTGAATCGTTTGAGATGAAATTTTGCGTCCAATTGGCCCATGACCAAGGCCATGAACTCATGTATTGAACCGCTGCAACTGATTCGATAGGAATTAATGTAATTAATGATATCCAGTTTGCCCATGAGGCAATAAAGCCAAGCAGCGAGCCGTGGGTATATTGCGCGTACTTACTCATGCCACCTGATTGTGGAAACATCGTTCCGAGTTCAATATAATTGTAAGCGATCGTACCAATAATGATCCCACCAATTACCCAAGAAATGATTGATGCGGGGCCGGCAATTTTTGAAGCCTCCCAAGCACCAAATAACCAACCAGATCCGATAAGTGACCCTAGGCCTAGCATAATGAGCTGAAACAGTCCGATCTTTTTATTATGATTTGTGTCCATGTGTCCTCCGTAATATTATTCATAAAATAATACCACTTTTCATTATAATAACAAAATTAATGTTGACAATTGTCGTTATTTGGAGGAAATATTTAAGAAACAGTTAAAATAATGTGTTTCATGGTTACAATGTTGATCATAAAAAAATTCAATACTAAGGTTTTTTACAATTTAAATAACCTAGTATTGAATTTTTATAAATGATAATTTTAACATCCAATAATGTTGACAAAATTATCTGCGTTTAAGCGAAATTCATATTTTTCTTGTATAATGTGATTAATTCTTTTACCAGATCTTGATAGGTAATAGCGGTCATCAAGTGATCCTGTGCATGAACCATATATAGATTGACCTCAGTATGATCGCCTTGCGCCTCTTTGGTTAACATATCACTTTGGACATTGTGTGCCTCTGCTAACGCTTGGCTAGATTCTGTCATTAATTGATCTGCTTTTTCAAAGTCATTAAGTTTAGCGGCTTCAAGTGCTTCATGAGCTAATCCTTTTGCATTGCCAGCATTCATGATGATGCCCATGACGACGTTCAAATAGTTATCATCCATATTACTCAACTCCCATCAGGTTTTCGGCAAGCTTAAGTATGTTTTCACCGTTCATAGTACCATAATCTATCATAGGCATAACGGCCATTGGAATGTTCTTAGAATCAGTTTTTGATTGAATATCTTTTTTAAGATAAGATACTTGAGGACCTAATAATACAACGTTTGGTACTTTATCAGAATTTAATTGTGAGTCGATATCAGAGGTTGATTTTGCAAAAATATCGTATTCTTTATTTTGCGCTGTAGCAGCTTGTTGGATTTTTTGAACCATCAGTGATGTTGACATACCGGCAGCGCAAGCTAACATAATAATTTTTTTTAGACATGATTTCTCCTTAATTGTTGATTAATTTAAATGTTTGCCAAGGTTTAAGTGTTTTCAAAATAGCCAAATTTGTTTCATCTATTTTGCCAACGACGTTATAATGTCCATCGTTTTCCCAAGGTTGGAGGGCAATTTGTAATTCACCCTTATATTGACCAAAGCTACTATTGCCAATGACAATGTCTCCGAATTGAACATTGTCTAGATTATTGGGCATAATTTCGGCATCACGATATTTAATACGTGATTGACTTGATCTAATCATATAACCTGAATAATCGCCTCTAAACATCTGTAATTCTTCTATAGCTATACGATGTTCAACGTCAGAGATATTTGGATTCAAGCTAACTTCTAATACGGGATAAGGACTTAAAAATGCTGCTTTAATAGCTGATAGTTCTTCTAATTCTAAGAGTGAGCTACTAATGTATATATTATCTATTAGGTTTGTCTGCTTTATGAGTTGAACTTGACTGGCAGCAGACATGTCACGTTGAATTTCCATTGAAACCATTTTATTTGAAACGGGCCATGGACCAACTTTTCCTGTGTCACCATCAATAAAGGCAGAGGTTTCTAGATTATGTGCTTTATACATTTTGGCAGTATCTTTAAAGTAATTTTCTTGAAGGCCTGTACGCACTTGTGGATAGAAATTATGTGAACCGCTAAGATTTTTAGTATTTGCACCAAAATCACAAACCATATCGATATAGTGCTGGCCGCGTGAAATATTCGTTTCTATTTTTAATGCCAAGGATTAAAAGTCATTTTGGCTTCTTCGTATCCTGTAAATCCCTCATCTAGTCGAATAGTGGTGACACCTAATTCTTTAAAAAAACTCAAATCTGAATAGTCAATGTTCAGCTGCTTAAATAACTTTGGATTAATGTCAATACAAATTTGCATGCCGATTTGATTGCCATATTGGATGATTTTTTTAAAGTGGTCAACGACAGTAGCTGTATCGCCTGTGACTTCTAGCAGTGACGTGAAGATCTTTTTATATCCTAACTCGCGTGCTTGGGTGAGATAGGATTGCATCTCATCAAAAGAACTTTTAGAGGGATAAATCGAAATACCTAATTCACTCATAGTGGGCTCCTTTTTCAATTTGCTTGCTCATTTTTAAGCTCCAATCTATCAATATTTTTTACGAAAGGTAAGTATATGATGATATCTAGTATTATTAGCACTATCTGCAATATTGATCCAGATATGTGTGACCCAGTAGCGAGGAATCCTGAAATAATAGGGGGAGTAACCCAAGGCACAACGACACCAACTGTCGCATGAACGATACCAGTGGCCATGGTGATGTATGTGATAATTGCATTTAAAATAGGAGCTAAGATAAATGGAATGAGCAAACTAACATTTAAAACAATGGGAATACCGAACATTGTAGGCTCATTGATATTAAATAGGCCGGGTGGTGTTATTAAAGTCTTTAGTGTTTTATATCTACTTGATTTAGCAATTAACCAAATAGCCAAGACAAGTCCTAATGTTGCGCCGCCACCGCCCATGTAGACAAAGAAATCCATAAATGGCTGAGTGACAATATGTGGCATCGTTGCAGAAGGGTTATTTTGATAGATTTTTAGGTTTTCACCCATGAGTGCCAACCAGATTGGGCTCATAATGGCACCAGTAATATTACCACCATGAATACCAATGAACCATAGTAATGAGGTAATGAAACTGACGATGATGGCACCTGCCAGCGAACCACCGAACGCGCCTAATGGCTTGCCAAGAATAACTTGAAGCACTTGATGAATATTTTCAAATGATGTCATTTTGAAGCCAGCATAGACTAGTCCCCAAAATATCAAAATAACGGCACCAGGAATTAAAGCAGCAAAGGAATTTGACACTGCTGGGGGACACCATCAGGCATTTTAATTTGAATATTTCGTTTCACGAACCAGTTAAAAATAGCCGTACTAATCAAGGCAATGAGAATTGCAGCGAATAATCCCGAGGCACCTAGATAGGTATAAGAAATACCTGTTTGAGGCGTACTACCAGAAGTTATTAAATCTGGTGTAACCAGGAAAAAACTAGCTAGGGAAAGAATACCAGCCGACAGAGCATCTGTTCCATGAGATTCAGCATAACGATAAGCAATACCAAATGCTGCTACTAATCCCATTAATCCGAAGCTAGCGTTAATGATTTTAACGAGCCAATCGAATATCCCAGTTGTCATTAACCAGTTTTTAAATGGGTCGATAGAAAAGCCATTGGCAATTAGTAATGCCATTGATCCTACAATGACTAGCGGCATGCTCAACGCGATACCATCACGTATAGAATTAAGTGGTTTATTGGCAGCTAATTTAGCACCAACGGGCTGCAAATATTTTTCCAGCCAAAACGATATTTTATTATTCATAGTATAATCCTCCTTATATTTAAATTGTAAACGCTTTCATAGTTTGTGTCTAGAGACTTTGTGTAGCGTATTAAATTACAGATGTATACCAAATAAAAGAAGAGAGGGTGTACATTGAGCGTTAAAAAGTCGCCTCTAATTTAAATGGTATAGACCAATTTTAATGATTTTTATTATTGGATTTCAATTTAATATAAACTTAATAATTATAAAGGCAAGTTAAATAGGTACGGGTAGTTTTAAAAATGTTAATTAACATTTTTTGACATGACTATTAGGAATATTTCTTATAAGAAAAATCAAAATTATTTGTATGCTTGGCGTGTATAATAATCATATAAAACAAAGATAACTTGTATAATAGTTGGGGCAATTAAAGGGGAATAGTCGGGTAATAATGGTAGATAATACATTTTCAGAAATACAAAATTTAGGTCGTTTAATTCGCGAAATGCGTCAGTCACGCGGTGTATCGGCAAATGATCTTGTACAAGTAACAGGGTTGTCACATAGTGTTATTTCTAAATTTGAAAGAGGGCAAACAGACATTCAATTCAGCAGTATGATTAAGATTTTGAGTGCCATGTCGTTAACATTAGAAGATTTATGTCATGCACCCATGTTTACTGAGTTTGTCGTTAATGAAATGGCTGAAAAAGCATATGAATTTCAAAATAACCCAGTTGTTTTAGAAACTATTTTAAATGAGTTAAATCGTCGTGCGATTTTATTGAGACAAGAACAAGTTTTTAAACGCATTCTGGAAACGTGTGTTCATGTTAATCAACCACTATCTAATGATGTTAATGATTATTTTGATAATTTAACAGGATTTTGGACTTTTGATGCTTATCTGGCGCTTTTAGCCGAACCATTTTTGCCACAGCGCATTCATTTACGCATTGCTAAAGCAGTTGTTGGCTGTCAAGGGCAACAACCTAAAATTATTAATATTGCTTATGATACTTTTGTGCATTAGACAATTTTGTCGGTGGTTAACCATGTATTTTGAAAGGCATTTATGAAAAATATTGTTATAACAGGCGGTTCATCTGGCGTTGGGTTAGCAATTGCCAAGGATCTGGCTCAAGAAAATAATATCATTATTATTGGTCGGAACAAAAACAAAGCTACGATTGTTCGAAATAACTTAGGTAGCCATGTCAAGACTGTCATTGGGGACTTGTCTAAACAATCTGATCGTCAGTTAGTGATCGCGCAAATTAAGTCAATTTTCCCTCATATTGATGTTTTGATTCATAGCGCAGGGATTATGCCACGTACGGCTAGTGAAAACATAAATAGTAATTTATTGTCACATTACTATTTAACTTTAGGTTTGCGAGATGTTTTGTCTAATAGCCGTATCTTAATCGTGACAGGTAATCCCAAAGTAATTAACCTTGTACCGGTTTGTGATACACAAAATAATATTTTGGCAAGAGCGGCTTGGTTAGTGACACATAAGACGCTTTTGATGCTTGTATTAGCTAATCAATTGAAAGCGCAATCGACAACTGTGAATAGTTTTTTCCCTGGGGATGTCCGTAGTGAATTAATGGATTACACGAAGACATTGACTAATACAGCGGTGCCAGTTGGCAAATATTTGGCAATGAGCCCAGATATCAAACAGTTATCGGGTGTTTTTTTTGATAAAAATGGCACTATTGTTCCGCTAAATGCTAAAAAATTCAGTTTTGAAATTGCACAGAAAGCTCTGAAAAAATATTTAATGTGAGTTGTGTTATCAATAAAACTATTGCCAAACATGTCAAGCGTACGTTAGTCATCATGATATGATAAAATGGGGTCATTCATAGTGAAGGACAAGTAAGAACAATGACAACTAAAAAAATAGTTTTACTTACAGGTGCTAGTAGTGGTATTGGATACAAAACAGCAGAGCTATTAGCATCATTAGATTATAAAGTTTATGGGGCGGCGCGTCGTGTTGAAAAAATGGCGTCGCTGTCAGTATTGGGTATTACACCGATTGAAATGGATGTGACTGACGAAATATCAATCAATCAGGCTGTGCAAAAAATTATTGACCAAGAAGGGCGCATTGATGTTTTGATTAATAATGCTGGTTACGGTTCATATGGTGCTATCGAAAATGTGACACTTGAAGAAGCTAAGCGCCAATTTGACACGAACCTATTTGGTGTAGCAAGGTTAGTACAATTAGTGATGCCTTATATGCGTGAACAGCATGCTGGTAAAATCATTAATATCTCATCAATGGCAGGACGTGTGACGACATATATGGGTGCTTGGTATCATGCCACAAAGTATGCTTTAGAGGCCTTTAGTGATGCGTTGCGCATGGAGGTTAAGCCTTTTGGCGTGGCGGTTGTCTTGGTAGAGCCGGGTGGTATTAAAACGGATTGGGGTATTATTGCGGCAGAGCATCTCAGAGACACATCGCAAAATACAGCATATAGTGAACACGCTTTAGCAGCTGCAGATCGCATGCATAAACTTTATAGTTCAGATAAACTAACCGATCCAAGCGTTATTGCCGGCACTATTGTTAAAGCAGTTGAAAGCAAACGGCCACGTGCCCGCTATCTTGTCGGCTATGGTGCCAAATTCTCAGTGTTTTTGCACACCATTTTGCCAGCAAAAGTTTTCGATAAAATTGTTCAAAAATTAATTTAAGCATGCAACACAAAATGATGACCTTTTATGTTATTCAGTTAGTGGGTGATGTTCATGATAGTCAATAGACATTTTTGTTCTGATAAAAAGTGATTATATTGCTATATATTTAGCAGTATAATCACTTTTTACTATATCAATGCTAGAAAAGTACTTTCACATCACCTATGTAGGGAAAACTTGTGATTTAGCAGAGACTTCATAATTTTTAGTCATTAGTTTTTTATTAACTGGATTGTTTGGTGGTTTACTAGTCATGTGAAAAAAATTTAGGATTGAAATAAAAAATATCACCTAATAAAGCAATACGGATGATAACTGCGGGACTTTTTTGACTTGCTCCAATAGCCCTTAATACTTTTTTAATTTCCGAATTATTAACACGATAAAAATAACAAAACCAATGATTATCGGGTAAAGACCACTAAGGCTATTCTCATGACAGATGACAATGATACCTAGTAAAATGAATATGATAGGAATAATGCTTGTATATAACAAACCATAATCACCAGATAAATATTTTTGCCAAGCTTGTTGCAGGTTGAGGTGATATGTTTCGTCGAATTTATTGATATTATTAAGTGCCACAGCTGTCAAGGAAGTTATTATCAAAATTAACGACATGACGATACTGTTAATTTGAATCCAATTTAGTAAATTTGATAACAAGATTGATACTAGAATCACATCAATACCTAGTAAACTGATTTTTACTGGCTTGAGACTTTGTGATACATCTTTTTTCTCAATATGGTCACGAAGTCCAGCGTCCTCCTTTAATAATGTATCTAATGAAATATGATAATAGTCACTTAAATTAATTAAGTTAGTAATATCAGGATAAGTTTTTTCATTTTCCCAACTTGATATTGTTTGTCGCGTCACAAAAAAATCCTTGGCCACTTGATCTTGGGTTAAGTTTTTTTGCAATCGCACGTTTTTTAAATGATTACCGAATGTCATAAAAAATTCCTCCTAATTCTTACTTACCATTCTAGAGAGATGTCGTTTAAATAGTAAGCAATGATTCATTGCGCAGCATAGTTAATGGCGTTCTAGCTATTTATATTAATTAAAAATGCATCAGTTCAGAACGTCATGGTTCATGATTGATGCATTTTTTTAAAATAGGTTATCCATTATTTTTTTTAATTCGTGATATGACACGCCCAATTGAAAATAGTAATGTGACGTTAAACCATAACCCATAAAAACGTGTTAAACCACTATCTGCAATAGTCATAGCAAGAAGTGCCAGTAATAATGATTTCATCATGAGGCTTTGAAACTCATTAGCGGTGATTGCAAAACGAACAGGTTTTAGCAATGAGAAGATGAAAAGTAATATGATATAAATTGTTGGTAATATATAATATGTAAACATAGATGTCCCCTATAGCGTTGATGTAAGTTTTTGTCTGGAAAAACGAATGAAATCAGTATTTTAATTGTTACATGCTCACTATAAAAAAGCAATATTCATCGTTGTAGTGTATTAGCAGCTAATTATAATAAGACAGGGTGAAACTCTTTTTTTGCTCATTATATCTAAACTTGATAGAATAATAGTTATGGAAAGACAGCATAACTTTTTAATTGAATTGGTAATTGTTGGTTTAGGCGGTGGCATTGGTGGTAGTATGCGCTATATATTGAGTTTAATCCCAATAATTGGGCACATGTTCTTCATAACAATGGTTATTAATTGGTTGGGTGCATTATTACTAGCAATATTTGGCGTCTACATATCGCAAGTAAGCAAACAATTATCACTTTGGCCACCTTTTATTGGTACAGGCATTCTCGGTGGGTTTACAACATTTAGCGCAATGATTTTACAAATCAATCAATTAGCGAGTCATAACTATCTTATCGCGGGTGGCTATGTTTTCTTTACTATTTTTGGTGGCATTATCATGGTTAACATTGGCCGAAAAATAGGAAAACAATTCGATGAGGTAATTAAATGACTTTATTATCAGTCTTTGTTGGTGCAGCGCTTGGCGCCATGCTGCGATACGTAATTATTATGATTTGGCCAGTGCAATCATCATATTTTACAGCAATTTTGATCATTAATTCGGTCGGTGCTCTTGGCATGGGAATCGTGTTTGCTAGTGGACAGCTGTCAGCTTTGAACGGATTTTGGTCTGTGGGATTATTAGGCGGGTTTACAACGTTTAGTACGATGATGGTGCAAAGCGCTCAATTGCCGTTTAATAAGCAATTGAGATATCTAATGATACAATTAATTGGTGGTATGCTTTGCTTTTATATGGGTGTTATCATAGTCAACATATTTGGTACAATGGCTTAACGAGAACGCAATTCATGATGCGTTCATTCTGGAGAGAAAAAACAATGTCTAAGATAGCAATAATTAGTGATTCAGCATCAGCAATACCAGCGACAATTCGTAATCGCTATCATATTTTCCAAGTGAATGACCCGATTATTTTTGGGGAAGAAGTTTATAAAGAAACAGTTGATATTCATGATCTTGGTGAATTAGTTAAGATGATGAAAGATAAAAAAATGGTGGCTTCAACGTCTCAACCGGCTCCGGGTGACTGGGAAGAGGTTTTAAGTGTTGCCAAGGCGTCGGGCTACGATAAAGCGCTAATTATACCAATCTCTTCAGGCATATCAGGTGCTTATCAGACAGCAAATCTTGTAGCAGGATCCTATGATGGGCTGTCAGATGTGCGTGTGTGGGATTCCAAGTTTGCGGTGATGGGATCTGGTATGCAATCGGTCATGGCAGCAGTCATGGCAGAAAACGGCAAAACATTAGACGATATCATAATAGCGTTAGAAACTTTACAAAAAACATTTGATGTGCGTTTTGTAGTTAATGATATCTCACACTTACAACGTACTGGTCGTTTGTCACGTGGCGCAGCGTTAGTCGGTGGTTTGCTTAACATTAAGCCTATTTTGTCGATGGATATTCAAGATGAAGGCAAAATAGGTGCTGTTGGTAAGGCACGTAAAATGAGTGGTGCGCTAAAAGAAATTAAGACAGCACTTGATCAATACTTAATGCAAGTTGATTTTCCAGTTCGAGTCATTGTGGTAGATGGAAATGATGCTAAATTGGGGGATAAGTGGTTGAAGGAATTACAACATGATTATCCAACAGTTAAGTTTGAACGTGGTGTAATTGGTGCTTATATTGGTGTGCACACTGGTGATGGTGCTATGGGGCTCATATGGGCTCGTGATTGGGAGACACTTATTTAAAATCCGCAATCAATAACCCTATAGCTGAAAAAGTTATGGGGTTTTTATGATTAATAAAACAGGGAATCATGTTATAATATTAACAATAAATTGATTTATGGGGACAACTAAATGCAACGATCTAAACGTTATCAAATTACATACGAGGTTTTAAACGCTGTAACGCATGGATTAGGATTTTTCTTAGCTGTAATAGCTGGTATTGCCTTGATTTTTCATGTGTTAAGACGACCTGTAACAGCTTTTGAAATGACAGCCATTGTGATATATATTAGTACAATTGGCTTCTTTTTACTCGCTTCAACACTTTTTCATTCTCTGATATTTACACGTGCTGCTAAATTATTTCAGTTTTTTGATCACGCTGGTATTTATTTGGTTATTTTAGGAAGTTACACGCCATACACTTGGTTGCTGATTAAAGGGTGGCAAGGCTGGGCAATTTGGGGCGCAATTCTCACGATGACGATAGCGGGATTTGCCTATGATTTATTTTTTGTCGGTCGTTGGCCGTGGGTATCTGTCACAATTTACATGGTCATGGGCTGGCTAATCGTCTTAGCGATGCCAGTTTTGTGGGGTATCTTGTCTCCAGTTGCTTTCTGGCTCTTAGTCGCTGGAGGACTGACATATTCTGCGGGCACTATTTTTTATCTGGTACCAAAAATTCCAATGGGACATGTCTATTGGCATGTGTTTGTCTTAGTTGGTGCGGGTTTAATGTTTGCCAGTATATATATTAGTTTATAAACAAATAACCGAGGCAGTTGCTTCGGTTATTTTTGTGCGATATAGACATTAAAAAAACCAGTATTTCTACTGGTTTAACTTAGTGGACAGCCAGGGGCTCGAACCCTGGACCCACGGATTAAGAGTCCGTTGCTCTACCAACTGAGCTAGCTGTCCAAACAATTATTTTTTACAACATATAATATAATACCATGTGAATTTTTAAATTACAATACTTTTTTGAAAACCAGCGAATTGTGGCACAACGTTGCAATATAGTATAGAATAAAGGGAGTTAAATTGGAAGGAAACGTGACGCTTTCTAGGCTAAATAAGCCTGATGACTGCTCACATAAGCTATAGCATATGTTAGATATATTAAAATCAATTATTATTGGTATCGTCGAAGGCATTACCGAATTCTTACCAGTATCGTCTACTGGACACATCATTCTGGCAGAGGCTTTGATGAGGATACCTAGCGGCAACGTTTGGACGAATAGTTTTACAGCGGTTTTTGATTACGCCATTCAGCTTGGGGCCATTTTTGCGGTTATTCAACTCTACTTTAATCGGTTAAACCCATTTTCACAAAAAAAGACGTCAAAGGAACGTTTTCAAACCTGGCGATTGTGGATCAAAGTTGTTGTTGGTGTCATTCCGGCAGTGATATTTGGTTTCTTATTCAATGATTTTATGGATGCACATCTTCTTAATTTCCGGGTTGTTTCCGCAACCCTAATCATCTATGGTATTGCTTTTATTTGGATCGAAAATCGTCAAAAGAACATTGCACCAAAAATTACGAGTCTTAATAAAATAACATTCAAACTGGCATTGTTCATTGGTCTGTTTCAAGTGTTGTCCTTAGTTCCTGGAACATCACGTTCAGGAGCTACAATTCTTGGTGCGGTTATCCTAGGTGCCTCACGATTCGTAGCGGCAGAATTCTCGTTCTTCTTGTCTATCCCAGTTATGTTTGGCGTGACAATTTTAAAGGTTGGGACATTTCTATTGCACGGTGGCAGATTTACAGGTATGCAAAGCATTGTGATGCTAGTTGGCTTTGTCGTATCATGGATTGTTGCACTCTTTGCTATTAAAGTTATGATGCGTTACATTCAAAATAACGACTTTAAGATTTTTGGTTGGTATCGTATTGCAATTGGTGCTATCTTCTTGCTACTTGGTTTTGCTGGCTTTGTTAAATAAAAGTGTTGTAAATGTTCAAAAATAAAATGTTGTCATCTGGTTAGATGACAACATTTTATTTTTGAACATTTATTAAACATCTTTAGTCGAATGATTTTCTTCTGTATCTGAAAACGAAAAATCTGGTGGTGTTAATAAACCAATATCTTTCACAATTACATTACCAGATAAATAGCCACCAACGCGTCGCGTTAAGCCAATCTTATTATAGCCAAATGTGACAGTCGTATGTGCTTTTAATGCTGCACCGCGGACTTCGCCAGTTGTTGCGTCAATGCCCGTGGGTGTATCAATGGCAATGACTGTTTTTTCGATGTGATTAGCAGCTTTGATCATTTTTTGCAATCCTTCGGGCAGTAGATTGTTCAATCCTGTACCAAAAATAGCATCAATGATGAGTGTCGCTTCGTTAAAGTCACTTTTTTCAGATCGAACAAGACCATATTTTTCAATGATAGCCAATTGACGCTGGACACTTTCTTTGGCGCGCGAGACATTACCAACAAATTGTAAAGAAACATTGAAACCTTGTGCGTATAAGAGTCTCGTGATGGCAACGCCATCAGCACCATTGTTACCAAGTCCAGCTAACACTAAAATGTGTTCTAAATTAAAATGGCCGGCACCAATGACGTCGATTACTGATAGGGCTGCCCGTTCAATGAGTACATCTTGAGGCATACCAATCGTGTTAACAGTATAGGTATCAATTTTTTGCATTTCAGAAGCAGTTACAAGTTGCATTATAGTCACTTTTCTTTCTCAATCTTATTTTTATTATACAGGATAATGATGGACAAGTGGACGCGTTTTATTGAAATTAGTAATGTTCGGGTCTAAATTTGATACAATATAAAATAAATGTTTTGCGAGGATCATATGAAACACTTAGATTACAGTCAACAAGAGGATTGGCGTGAAGCAGGGGACACGCCGCTACAATCACCCATTGCAATTAATAGTGAAGACACATATCCTGTCCATAAATCGTCTGATTTAGTGCTCACTTTTAATGGGCAGACACAATATGATGATCGCATCGTAGGCGAGCAATTTTTAGTTTCTGGTGAATTAATGATTGCAGGAGAGATGTGGTCATTAGAACGTTTTCATTTTCATGATGGCGCTGAACATACTGTTGACGGCATACGTCATGATGTCGAAATTCATTTTGTATATCGACGTGAAGGCCACATTTTAGTTTTGGCTATATTTGGCGATGTGTCAAATGAACCAATTAATACACATATTCAAGATGTATTTTCGGATACAATAGATGCAAAAATATTGGCTGATTGGTTGCCTAAAAACCATTCATATTATAGTTATATTGGTTCTCTGACAACGCCACCTCTTGGTCAAGACGTTATTTGGGTGATACTAAAAGAAACAATTTCAGTTGGGAAAGATGACTTATCAGTCATACATGAACATTATCCTGATAACTATCGCGATGTGCAGGATATTGCTGGTCGTGATGTGCTATCAGTTCGAGTCACAGAATGATTCATTTTTTTGTTGTGATACATTGCCATATCAGGTAAACTAAAGATTATGGAAAACTTTCAAGAACAATTAAAAAATCGCCGAACTTTTGCTATTATTTCGCATCCAGATGCCGGTAAAACTACCTTAACAGAACAACTATTACTACATGGTGGTGTTATTCGTGAAGCTGGGACAGTCAAAGGCCGTGGGTCACATAAATTAGCCTCATCTGATTGGATGGCGATAGAACAGCAACGTGGTATTTCAGTGACTTCTTCTGTTTTACAGTTTGATTATGATGGTAAACGTATTAATATCTTGGATACGCCTGGGCATGAAGATTTTTCGGAAGATACTTATCGTACGCTGATGGCTGTTGATTCAGTTGTCATGGTTGTTGATGCTGCCAAAGGTATTGAACCACAAACTAAAAAATTGTTTGAAATTGTTGCGCAACGCGGTATACCTGTTTTCACATTTTTCAACAAAATTGATCGTGATGCCAGACCAGCTCTAGATCTGCTGGATGAATTGGAAGCAATTTTGGGTATTCAAGCTTATCCAATGAACTGGCCGGTTGGTTCAGGGCAAATATTGCAAGGCATTTATGATTTACAAAAAAACGCAATGGTCCCATTTAAAAAAGCAACTGCACATCCAGAAATTGTTGCAGAAACAATGGATGAGGTGGAACTTTTACGAGACGCTGGGAATGCCTTTGATCAAGAAGCAATTGCACACGGTCAATTAACACCTGTCTTTTTTGGATCCGCATTGGTTAATTTTGGTGTAACAGAATTCTTACGTGAATATTTAATCTATGCGCCAGCACCTGCTGCTACTAAAACAAATGATGGCGAAATAATTACGCCAGATCAGTCACAATTTACTGGTTTTGTATTTAAAATTCAGGCGAATATGGATCCGCGTCATCGTGACCGTATTGCGTTTGTCCGTATTGTCTCTGGTGAGTTTAATCGTGGAATGGATGTCGTACTACGAAGAAACAATAAAAAATTGAAATTATCAAATGTAACTCAGTTTATGGCGGAAGAACGTGAAAATGTTCAAACGGCAGTGCCAGGTGACATTATTGGCGTTTATGATACTGGTAATTTTCAAATTGGTGATACAATTTACGCTGGTAAAAAAGCGGTGCAATTTCCGGATCTACCCACATTTACACCCGAATTATTTAATCGCGTGATTGCTAAAGATGTGATGAAACAAAAATCATATCACAAAGGGATTGAACAGTTAGTGCAGGAAGGAACGATTCAGCTCTACAAGTCTTGGCAAGGAAGTGAGTACATTATTGGTGCTGTAGGTCAATTGCAGTTTGAAGTGTTCCAATTCCGTATGGAAAATGAATACAATGTTGAAATTCAATTTGAACAAATTGGTTCAAAAGTAGCGCGATGGGTTTCACCAGATCAATTAGATGAAAAAATGGCTTCTAGTCGTAATTTATTAGTAAAAGATCGCTATGATCAACCTGTGTTCTTGTTTGAAAACAAATTCGCTATGAATTGGTTCCATGATAAGTATCCGGATGTTGTGCTAGAAGAAAAAATGTAAATGCTGAGGCATAAAACAGTGATTTATTTGGCAAAAAATCATAAATTCTGTTTTTATTTAAATACATTGTAAGCGCTTACAATATGTGATATAATAATGTTAACAAATAAAGAGGAGGCCATGAATGACGCAAAACAATTTGACAGAAATTGAAACTTCATGGGCTATTATATTGTAGACGACGGTTAATAAATAATAAATTCCAGTAGGAATAACATTGACAAATGATTTGAGTGATTAACTAGAGTTACAAAGATTCACCAACTGCAAATAATAAAATTAAACGCAGACAAATGGTTGTCTGGACACCAAATAACGATGATGTAGTTGTGATGAATTGACGAGAGGCAAGACAATAGTCTGTTGTGGATATTTCAGCATCAACAATGCGTTTGCAGCGCAAACCATAATTAAATAAACCTAGGACCTGACATAGTAAAACACTATGTTGGGTTTTTGGTTTATAATTAGAATGTTTGAAACTTTGTCATTGGGCATCATATTTTGAATATTTTAGGAGGATGTGTACGAAAATCTAGGCGTGCACAATAAAAGTATGGCAACGAAACAAAATAACGCAATTTATGATTTACATGATAAACCACCATTTTTTACATGGCTTGGTCTATCATTGCAACATCTTTTCTCGATGTTTGGCGCAACAGTTTTGGTGCCATTGCTGGTTGGTCTAAACCCTGGAGTGGCATTGTTTACTTCAGGTGTGGGAACCCTACTTCACCTGTTAATTACACGGGGTAAAGTGCCAGCATACATGGGATCGAGTTTTGCGTTCATTATTCCAATGGCTTCATTAATGAAGACGATTGGTTATCCAGCAGTGGCGCAGGGGATTATTTCCGTTGGCTTAGTTTACCTGATTGTGGCTTTCGTCATCACGTTTACTGGCACGGCATGGATTGATGCTATTTTTCCAGCAGAAGTTGTTGGGCCAATCATCATGGTTATTGGTTTGAGTTTGGCAAGTTCAGCAGCGAGTTCAGCAACAACAGTTAATGGCAAATATGATTGGAAGATTTTTGTGGTTGCGCTTATTACTTTATTAGCAACTATAGCTTTTAACATGTTTTTGAGAGGATTTTTAGGTCTATTACCTATCCTATTAGGCATTATTTTTGGTTACATTGTTGCGTTGCTATTTGGTCTGGTCGATTTATCACCAATTTCAGCAGCACACTGGTTCCAACTACCTGACTATGAAACATTTATTGGCAAGGATGGGTTTAAATTTTACCCAGCTGCTATTTTAAGTATGGCACCGTTGGCATTGGTCACTTTGTCGGAGCATCTAGGGCATTTAATGGTGTTATCAAAAATTACAGGACATGATTTCTTTGCTAATCCTGGTTTGAAACGCACTTTAACCGGTGATGGCGCAGCTTCTGTTGTCGCCGGCTTAGTTGGTGGACCAGCAGTCACATCTTACGGTGAAAATATTGGTGTCATGCAACTTAGTCGTGTTTACTCTGTTTGGGTCATTGGTGGGGCAGCGTTTTTTGCCGTAATATTTAGCTTCATAGGTAAATTATCAGCACTGATTTCAACTATTCCAGGGGCTGTAACTGGTGGTGTTGGATTTATGCTTTATGGGGTTATTGCAGCAGCTGGTTTGCAGGTTATTGTCGATAATAAAGTTGATTACAGTCAGAAACGTAATTTGATGATTGCGGCACCTATTTTAGTTGTAGGTATTGGTGATTTCCACCTACAACTTGGTGCGCAAGTTAATTTTTCTGGTGTTGCTATTGCCACGTTACTAGGGATTGTTTTGAATCTTGTTTTACCAAAAATAGCAGCTAGTGAAAAATAAATAAAACACGTAAAAAATCCGATAGTGTTATCGGATTTTTGTTTGTTTTGTCACAAGTTTAAGGGATATTAGCTGTAATATGATTAAGCCAGGCTTATTGAAAGTGACAAAACGAAAACCCTAACAATCATTGAACTAAGTGTGAAAGGGTTAAGTTAAATTCGAAAAAAATCAAGGTTTTACTTGAATCCATTAAGAACTTTAACAGGATATAAATAATTAAATACAAAGCAGATTTTAATAATCAACCGTTACAAACTAGCATACCAATGCTCTGGTTGACACCACCTTATTTCTTTGTGAAAAAGTGCCATAAAATAGTTGTATTTCATTTTGAAAGGCGTATTATAGGTTTATATGTTATGACGAATAGCCGTTTACGACCATTTCGCCAAATTTATTGAGAAAGGAGAAGGCGCATGGATGACCCTACGGCACCGTTTGAGTTTCTTGGCCTCACATTTGATTGGGGCACGATACTTTCAACGTTGCTGGCTATGGCAATCGTTGTGATTGTATCGGTTGTACTCACACGAAGACCTACAGTAAGACCAGGTAAGCGACAAAATGTTATTGAATACTTACTTGATTTTACTAATGGAATTGTTGCTGGACAATTGCAAAAGAAGCAGGCACGCCAATTTGGTTTGTATGCATTTACGTTGTTTTTCTTCGTTGTAGTATCTAACGAAATGGGATTGCTGCTTCAATTGCAGGGCACTGATGGTGTAACTTATATTAAGTCACCAACAGCAAGCCCAATCGTAACGATGACGTTAGCAATTATGTCTTTGATGGTAGCACACGGGATGGGTGTTCAAAAACTTGGCTTTAAGGGATACCTTAAAAACATGTTACTCACACCATATTCTTGGATGTTACCGCTAAACATTATTGAACAATTAGCTAACTTCTTGACGTTATCACTGCGTTTGTTTGGTAACATTTTCGCTGGTGAGATGTTATTAACACTCGTGGCCAATAGCTTAGCATGGCCAGGACACTTAAATGGGTTCGTGACTGTGTTGGCATTGCCGATTGAAATGGTCTGGCAAGGATTCTCACTCTTTATTGGTGGCATACAAGCTTACGTATTTGTTATCTTGACAGGTGTATTTATTGCACAATTGTCTGGTGATGAATGAAGAGTGTTTAAGCAAATGAGATTTGTGCCACAGTTTGACTAGCAATAATCAAGGTATGACACGAGTTGGTTTGTGAATTACGCGGGAGCGTTTCATCCAATTAAAATAGAATCGTGTTTGGTGGTACTTAATGACTGAGACACAGACGATAGTTTTCTAACCGAGTTAAGTCGGGTTGATAATTATAGTCTGCGTTATAGAGTTGAGTCAAGGACTGCCAAACGCTATACAATAAGGAGTAATCTCATGGATTTGCACAATCTTGGTGTAATCGCAGCGGGCCTTGCGGCCGCTGGAGCCGCTATTGGTGGTGGTGTTGGAAACGGTGTTTTGATCTCGCAATTCTTGGCAGGCATGAGCCGTCAACCTGAGCTTGAAAGCCGATTGTTGTCACGTATGTTCTTGGGTGTCGCGTTGGTTGAAGTTATGCCAATTTTGTCAATTGTCTTCGCCTTCATGTTGATGGGCAAGTAATCACAAGTATATAGTGGAGGAAAATTATGTTTGGTTTAACAACCTTAGCAGCAAATAAATTGCCATTGGGTAATATGTTGTTTATTATCATTTCATTCCTCTTGTTGATGCTCATTTTGAAGAAGGTGGCTTACGGGCCATTGACAAAGGTTCTTGACGAACGTGCTGATAAAATTTCTGCTGATATTGATGGTGCTGAGATAGCACGTCAAGATGCTGAAAAATTAGCAGTACAACGGCAAAGTGAACTGGCAGATACACGTCAGCAAGCAACAAAAGTCGTGGCTGACGCAAAAGCCAGCGCGCAAAAGCAGAGTGATTCATTAATTTCTACTGCTTCTGACCGTGCTACTTTAATTAATAAGCAAGCGCAAACTGATGCTGAAAAGCTCAAGGAAGACGCGATTTCTAACGCAAAGAACGATGTTGCAGCGCTATCAGTAGCGATTGCTTCAAAACTTATGCAAAAAGAATTATCGTTAAATGATCAACAAGCATTGATTGATGCTTACATTTCAGATTTAGAAACTAAATAAGGAGTATTGGGATGGCAAAAAATCTTAAAGATATAGCTGACCAATACGCCAAAGCAATTTTTGAATTGTCTAGCGAGCAAAACAACATAGAAGAAACTAGGACAAGTTTGAACGGCATAAAAACCGTTCTAAACGACAATCCTAACTTTGTTATGGTGGTAACATCTGATGATGTTGATCCTGCTTCACGTGATAATCTGTTACAAACATTGACAAACGGTGCCTCTGAATCAATTCAGAACTTGGTTAAGCTGCTCGTTTACAATAATCGTTTGAATATTTTATCGCAAGTGGTTGATGCGTTTGGTGATCGTTACAATGAAGCTAATGGTATTGTGGATGTGACAGCAACTACAGCCGTTACGCTAGACGAAACACGTTTGGATAAATTAGCAGCAATTTTTGCATCAAAAACAGGTGCAAAACATGTGAATTTAAAAAATGTTGTGGATGAAAGCATACTTGGTGGTGTGATTTTAAAATCACAGTCAACTTTAATTGATGGTAGCTTACAAACAAAAATTGCCAAAATGAAGGCACAATTATTAGGTTAGTGAGGAAGAATAATGGCTATTCAAGCTGAAGAAATTTCTGCTTTAATTAAGCAACAGCTCGAAAAGTTCGACACAACGCTAACTGTAGAAGAAGTGGGAACTGTTACCTATATTGGTGATGGTGTGGCTCGTGCAAATGGTCTAGCAAATGCTATGGCTGGTGAATTGCTCGAATTTGCTAATGGCACATTCGGTATGGCCCAAAACCTCGACTCTAGTGAAGTTGGAATCATCATTCTTGGTGGTTTTGATGATATTCGCGAAGGTGATACAGTTAAACGTACTGGCCGCATCATGGAAGTGCCGGTCGGCGAACAATTAATTGGACGTGTTGTCAACTCTTTGGGTCAACCAATTGATGGATTGGGTGAAATCAAAACAGACAAGACACGTCCTGTCGAATTTAAAGCACCTGGTGTTATGCAACGTAAGTCAGTTTTTGAACCGTTGCAAACAGGTATTAAAGCAATCGATGCGCTCGTTCCAATTGGACGTGGGCAACGTGAATTGATTATCGGAGACCGTAAGACTGGTAAAACATCTTTGGCTATCGATACAATTTTGAATCAAAAAGACCAAGACATGATTGTTATCTATGTTGCTATTGGTCAAAAAGACTCAACTGTTCGTACACAAGTTGAGACGTTACGTCAACTTGGCGCAATGGATTATACAATTGTTGTTAATGCGGGTCCTTCAGAACCTGCACCAATGTTATATCTAGCACCTTATGTTGGCGCAGCCATGGGTGAAGAATTTATGTATAATGGCAAACACGTTTTGATTGTGTATGATGATTTATCAAAACAAGCCACAGCTTATCGTGAATTATCATTAATTCTTCGTCGTCCGCCCGGACGTGAAGCTTATCCAGGTGATGTCTTCTACTTGCATTCACGTTTGTTAGAACGTGCAGCTAAGTTGTCTGACGAACTTGGTGGTGGATCAATGACTGCATTACCATTTATTGAGACACAGGCTGGGGATGTTTCAGCATATATTCCAACGAACGTTATTTCCATCACTGATGGACAAGTGTTCTTGGATGCTGATCAATTCTATGCAGGTGTTCGTCCTGCCATTGATGCTGGAACTTCTGTTTCACGTGTTGGTGGTGATGCGCAAATTAAGGCAATGAAAAAAGTTGCTGGTACATTACGTTTGGATTTGGCTTCGTTCCGTGAATTAGAAAGTTTCGCGCAATTCGGTTCAGATTTGGATGCTGCTACGCAAGCTAAGTTAGCGCGTGGTCGCCGTACAGTTGAAATTTTGAAGCAACCATTGCACAAACCAATGCCAGTACAGCAACAAGTCATTGTACTTTATGCTTTGACACGTGGTTACATTGATGATGTTGCGATTTCTGACATTCAACGTTTCCAAGACGAATTAATTGCCTATGTTGATGCCAATGCTAATGACTTGTTCAAGACAATCCTTGAGACAAAGAATTTGCCTGAAGACGCTGCCATGAATTCAGCAATCGAAGCCTTTAAGGCGGGATTTGCTGGTTCAACAGCGGAATAATAGGAGGACGCTGCAATGGCTTCTTTGCAAGATATTCAGCGTCGTATTTCATCCACTAAAAAGACGCGTCAAATTACGAGTGCCATGCAAATGGTCTCAACGGCTAAGTTAAGCCAAATTCAACGTTACAGTAAGGGTTATCAATCATATGCTGCTCGTTTAGAAGCGATTGTAGAACATCTTGTATCTGCTCATCTTTTTGATAATGCAGATGCTAAGCATATTCCTTTGATTGCACAACGTCCCATTGAAAAAACTGGCATATTAGTTGTGACATCAGATCGCGGATTAGTTGGTTCGTATAACGCTAATGTCATTAAGCAGACTAATGCTTTGTTGGAACGATTGAATTTGGATACTACTAACACAACAATCCTTGCTGTTGGTGGTAACGGGGCTGATTTCTATAAAAAACGTGGCTTTGAAGTCATATTAGAACACCGCGGTGTTTCAGATGTACCATCATTTAATGAAATTCGCTCAGTTGTTAAGACGGTGACAAGTTTGTATGAAACTGAAGTGTTTGATGCACTTCATGTTGTATATAATCACTTTGTAAATCGTTTGACTAGTGAATATCGTGACGTGCAACTTTTGCCATTAACTGGTGATACCTTGGATGCCATGGGTGGTACGGAAGCTGAAAAAGCAGAATTGAACATTCAAAGCGTGTATGAAATTGAGCCGGATACAACAGCTGTTTTAAATGTTGTATTACCGCAATTTGCACAAAGTCTAGTGTATGAAGCAGTGCTTGATGCAAAAACAGCTGAACATGCAGCCTCATCGACAGCGATGAAGGGAGCTACAGACAATGCCAAGGATCTTATTGGTCGTCTGGAATTGCAGTTCAACCGCGCACGTCAAGCAGCAATTACGACAGAAATTACAGAAATTACAGGTGGAATGGCTGCATTGGAGTAAATGAAAGTGTCAGCGCACACGTTTATAACAAACAACTAACCACAATTAAAATCAAAACTGCATGAGCAGCAACGCGTTCAGCAATATTCACTCAAATACTATAATGCCATCTTAACGATGACCTTGTAGTATTTCGGCGACATATACGTTGCTGAACGCGCTTAAACTGAAAGGAAAACGACAATGAGTACTGGAAAAGTCGTACAAGTGATTGGTCCGGTCGTCGATGTTGCGTTTGAAGCGGGCCAACAAGTGCCTGATATCAATAATGCGCTTAAGATCGATAAGGGCGAAGGCCAAACATTGACAGTTGAAGTTTCATTGGCATTGGGCAACGGTATTGTTCGTACAATTGCTATGGATTCAACGGATGGGCTCCAACGTGGTATGTCAGTAACTGATACTGGCGATGCAATTACAGTGCCAGTTGGAGAGGCTACTTTAGGTCGCGTTTTCAACGTGTTGGGAGAACCAGTGGATAATAACGGCGATATTTCTGCCGAAACGCCACGCCACTCTATTCACCGTGATGCGCCTAAATATGATGAATTAGCCAACTCTACAGAAATTTTGGAAACGGGTATCAAAGTTATTGATTTACTCGCACCTTATGTTCGTGGCGGAAAAATTGGTTTGTTCGGTGGTGCTGGTGTTGGTAAAACAGTTCTAATTCAAGAATTGATTCACAACATTGCACAAGGTCACAATGGTATTTCTGTCTTTACGGGTGTCGGAGAACGTACTCGTGAAGGTAATGATATGTATCATGAAATGGCAGAATCAGGTGTTTTGAAGCAAACTGCCATGGTTTATGGCCAAATGAATGAACCACCAGGCGCACGTATGCGTGTTGCTTTGACTGGTTTGACAATGGCTGAAAACTTCCGTGATGACGAAGGTAAGGATGTGTTGTTGTTCATTGACAACATTTTCCGTTTCACACAGGCTGGATCTGAAGTTTCAGCTTTGCTTGGCCGCATTCCTTCTGCTGTTGGATATCAACCAACTTTGGCAACAGAAATGGGTCAGTTGCAAGAACGTATTACGTCAACTAAAAAAGGTTCAGTTACATCAATTCAAGCTGTATATGTGCCTGCTGATGATTATACTGATCCTGCACCTGCAACGACATTTGCACACTTAGATGCGACAACTAACTTGGAACGATCATTGACACAACAAGGAATTTATCCAGCCGTTGATCCATTGGCTTCAACTTCTTCTGCGCTTGATCCTCAAATTGTTGGTCAAGAGCATTACGAAATTGCAACAGAAGTACAACGGACACTACAACGTTACCGTGAATTGCAAGATATTATCTCAATCTTGGGAATGGATGAATTGTCAGATGAAGAGAAAACGACTGTTAATCGTGCACGTCGTATTCAGTTCTTTTTGTCACAACCATTCTCTGTTGCTGAAACATTTACAGGTATTAATGGTGAATATGTCCCAGTTGCTGAAACTGTGCGTTCGTTCAAGGATATATTAGATGGTAAATATGATGATTTGCCTGAAGATGCATTCCGAAATGTCGGAGCCATTGAACAAGTTGTTGAAAAAGCCAAAACAATGGCCCAATAAGGGGGTATTGAAAAATGGCAGATGAAACAGCGACTGTAGCAACGACGGGTATCACAGTGCAAATTGTGACACCTGTTGGTGAAGTTTATAATGAGAAAAACATTGAATTGGCTATTGTAAATACACAAGGTGGACAAATTGGTATTATGCGCAAGCATGTACCGTTGTTGGCTGCTTTGACAATCAATGAACTGCTGATTAAAAGTAACGGTCAAACGGAAACGTTAGCTGTTAACGGCGGGATTGCTGAATTTTCTAACGATCTGTTGACTGTTGTCGCAGATAGTGCTGAAACATCTGGTAATATTGATCTGACACGTGCTGAAAATGCAAAAGAACGTGCTGAAACACGGATTGCACATGCACAAAATGATAACAACGATGCAGAATTATTACGTGCTCGAGTTGCTTTGATGCGTGCGGTAAACCGGATCCATGTTGCCGCAATTAGACAAGGTAAATAAGAGACAAATAGATAAAGTCAGTATTGGACTCAATATTAAAAGCCGAGTGGAAACTGAAGTGAACCCAATAACTTGGACAGAATAAAAAATCTGTTCAGAAAGTTATTGGGTTTTTCTATGTCAAAATATTCATATGAATTTAAATTAATGGTCGTTAAGGAATGGTTATCTGGTCAAAATAGTTTGATTGAATTAGTCAAAAAATATGCCATCAATAATGATCACGCGATTCGCGAATGGCGTGATGAGTATCTCGTGACTGGTTCCATTGGTTTTAAAAACCAGAAAACCTATTCAGCAGATTTTAAAATGACCGTGTTGAACTATCTTGAAACACACTCACAATCAGAGGCGGCACGCTATTTTGCGGTCTTCCCTAGTACAACAATCGCTAATTGGTTGAGAACGTATCGAAAATTCGGGTACAATGGGTTAAAACCTAAACCGAAAGGCCGGCAACCAACAATGGGACGCAAACGCATTCATCCACTCACACCCGAACAACAAGAACTCGCTGACTTAAAGCAAGAGAATTATCAACTCAAGATGAAAGTGGCGATATTAGAAAAATTAAAAGCCTTAGTGGATCAACGAACCGAGAAAAACAAACGGCAGTAACGTCACTAAGGCGGACTAAATATTTTAAAGTGGATGATTTATTAGCTCTAATTGGCTTGAAACGCAGTACCTATTATTATCTAGAAGCTCATCCGCTCAATACGGCATCAGACAACAAAATAGCAGACGTAATCCGTCAAATTAAGTCACCTCAATTCCAAACCGAATATGGGTATCGTCGCGTGACAACGTTGTTGCACGACCAAGGTTATTTGGTGAATCACAAGCGCGTGCTCCGCATTATGCGTCAAAACGCACTCCTCAGCACCACGTATAACACGCGTAAGCGTCGCTATAATTCATATCGCGGTACGGTTGGGCGGATTGCCGAACGCGTTATCAAACGCGACTTTCAAGCTGACGCACCTTACCAAAAGATCGTCACAGACGTCACTG